>JBEPYC010000263.1:0-6157 GCA_041641555.1 Chitinivibrionales bacterium
GCAGCTGTTACAGGTGTCTCTGTGGGCGAGGAACCACCAACAAAGGTGCACAATGCATCAAGTGTGCATAGCTTTTCGAGTCGACGATCTGCCCGCTGAAAGCCGTTTTGCCGACGCTCGCATCGAAGAAGCCGATGAACCGGCAGGCTCCTGGTGTAGGGTAAAAACTCTGGGGTTGGTCCTGGTTCGCGATTGCCAGTGTAAGATATTCAGGCGATTTTGGGTAGGACGTTATGGCGCTTGCCATATTCCAGCAGAATCGAGTCGGTGTAATGGAGCCTTCTGGCAAGCTCGCGCGCGATGTTCAGGATGAGAATCGAGAACAATTCTTTATCCTGATTGAAAACATCCATCAGCAGTTGCTTTGAGAGGACAAGCAGGTCGCAGTCTTCCAGGGCAATCACCGAGGCGCTGTGGTTGAGAATCCCGATAACCGAAACCTCACCGAGACAGTTGCCGGGGCCAAATTCGATAACTTCGATTGGTTGGTCGTTGATACCCAGGACAATTTTCACGCGTCCGCGCAATGTGATGAGAATATCACGACCGGGAGTTTCTTCACGAATAATTATTTCACCCGCCCGAAAACTGACTACTTCGCAGCGTTGCGAGATCTCGACCAGGTTGCGCTCAGGAAGTCCAGCGAAAATCGTGACTTTCCTGAGGATGGGCAGAAGATCATCGCTGCTCATTTTCATAACCCGTAACTCCCAGAAGCGGGGCGCGGAAAACTGCGTCCCTCGTGTCGACAGCGGCCCGGGTGAACAGGGGCCGCTCTAAGTCCATCTGCACTGGACACTCAGAATATATATCGGCGGAGGAGGCCATAGAGAACTCCCAGAATACAATTTTTATCCGCCTTTTTTCCTTCGATCCATCTTGCGTTCTACTTTCGCACCCAGCCCTCTGAGGCGTGCATCGATATCCTGATATCCGCGATCGACCTGCTCGATATTGTGAATGACACTGGTGCCCTCAGCGGCCAACGCGGCAATGAGCAGGGCCATGCCTGCGCGAATATCGGGTGAAACGATAGTCGACCCGAACAGGGGAGATGGTCCCGAGACAACTGCCCGGTGAGGGTCACAGAGCACGATCTGGGCTCCCATTCCCTGAAGCCGGTCGGTGAAAAAGAGCCGGGCTTCGAAAAGCTTCTCATGAAAAAGGCATATACCTTTACACTGGGTCGCTGCCACCAGGATTATGGAAACCAGGTCTGCAGGAAAGCCCGGCCACGGCGCGTCCTCGATCTTGGGGATAGCACCACCCAGGTCGGTTTGGATTTTCAACGGTTGTTTGCTGGGGACGTGCACCGTCCGGCTGTGATCTTCGGTTTCTACTTCCACACCTATACGACGGAACTGGAAAAAAATCATGCGCATGATATGCGGGTTGACGTTTGTGATGGTGATCTCTGATTTTGTCGCGGCAGCCAGTCCGATAAAAGAGGCCGCTTCGACATAATCACTTCCGATAATGTGATCTCCGCTGCCAAACGAGTCGGTCCCGTATACCGTAAGAAGGTTGGAGCCGATCCCCTTTATTTTCACACCGATTTTCTGGAGAAACCAGCAAAGGCCCTGGACGTGAGGCTCACTGGCGGCATTGGCGATAATGGTTCGTCCTCTGGCGCCTGCCGCGGCAATAAGTGCGTTTTCGGTCCCGGTCACCGATGCTTCGTCCAGGTAAATCTCGGCTCCTTTGAGACCATCTGGAGCACGAAGTGTGTAGAGCGTTTGAGGCGCACCGTCATCGGCTGGCTTCCGGGAAATCTCAAGCTTTGCTCCGAGAGCCTGGAAAACGTGGAAATGCGTGTCAAGTCGTCGGCGACCAATATGATCCCCGCCAGGCTGAGGAATGACCGCTTTGCCGGTGCGCACCAGCAATGAAGAGGCAAAGAGGATCGAAGCACGCACTTCCTGAGCCAGGTTCAGTGGTAACATCGATTGTTCTATTCTGCCGGCCTGGATCGAAACACTCCCTTTTTTCAGAGAAGACACTTCGGCCCCAAGGGCTTCAGCGATTCGAAGCATGGTGCGGACATCACCGATTGCCGGTACATTGAGAAGTTTGACCGGTTCACTGCAAAGGAGAGCGGCGGAAATGACCGGAAGAGCCTCGTTTTTGTTCCCGGCTGCGGAAATGGTGCCGGACAGCCGGCTCCCACCTTCGACAATCATTGTACTCATAATCTCTCCCAGCAACCGCTATGGCAGAAAAAAAATGAAAAAACACAGGAAAGGACAATATAACAGTTGGACGGGCGAAGGAATAATCTTTGTAGAACGAGGCAACCGGACACATTTCACCATACAAAAAAGGCTTCAGAACGGCTTCGTGCGGCGGATTGTGCCACAATGGTATCTGTAAGACATGCTAATGGTTTTAAGCTCAGTAAGTTACAGTGGTTCAGATTTTTTGACGCATTTCCGGAAAATTTGACTATATTATAAGCATAACGACTCTGTTTCTCTCGCGCACTTATCGCAATTTTTTGGCGAACACCATTTTTCGAGGGATTTCTGCTTTGGTTAGTAAGTCGAGCCGCTGTCTGTGGATTCACGAGCTAGTCAAGGGATTCCCACTGTTACGAAAAAGGGCTCAAAAAAGGGCGACGTGAGGTGAGGCAGAGTCTTTTTTTATGCCTTCTGCACGCCGCATATCCCACCGCTGAATAGGTGTCGTTTTTGCCTATCCACCACGATTGTACGTCACGCCCGCATTGCATCAATACCTGTGCGTAGGCACTTCAGGCAGCCCGTCCGACCCGACTCACCGCCGGAACCCGGGTTCACAGCATTACTTTCAGGGGCCATTTGCAGCTCGACTCCCGGGTTGCTGCAAAAGACCTCCTTTCGGCTCTGAGTGCACCGAAGGGAGCGGGGAATGTCAATGCATGGTGATCGTGAATTGGTCCTGCTTTCCGCGGATGATTCATCGCGATGTAGCAAAAAGGCCCGCAGGTATTATTTTAACACGATCATTTCACGGAGAATGCGAATCCGTGGTGTGTATGATTTTTGCGAGGATGGCGGAATTGGTAGACGCGCTAGACTTAGGATCTAGTGCCTTGCGGCGTGGGGGTTCGATTCCCCCTCCTCGTACCGAAATATGCAAAAAACCGGGGACAGATATAATATCCCCTTGTTCCGGATATTTTCATTGGCCTTTCCGGTCCTGCCGGAAGAATGCAATAAGTACCGGGGCTATGTACGTATAGAAGTCTGATAGGAGGAGGTTGGAACCCTTTGAAAGTCAACGTGAATACACCCGAATCGTGGAAAGCCGTTTTGGATTTCGAAGTGCCGTCTGAAGAGGTCGGTGAGGCTGTCGACAAAAAGATTGCCGACTATCGAAAAAAGGTGAAAATGCCTGGGTTCAGGCCCGGCAAAGTGCCTGAGAATATCGTCAGAACGCGCTACGGCGATGCGATTCGTGCCGAAGTTGTCGAGAGTCTGATTCAAAAAAGTTACGAGAAGGCGTGCAAGGACGAAGGAATAACGCCGGTCTCCGAAGCCAAGGTGAAAGAGCTTTCAGCAGATGAAGGAAAGCCCCTTACGTTCAGTATCGAGACGGAAGTCGATCCGGAAATCGAGATCAAGGGGTATGACAAGGTCAAGGTCAAGCCGAAACCGAAAAAAATCGCCAAGAGTGAGGTCAATGCTGCTATCGATGACCTTCGGGAGAGAATGGCGGAGTTTGTCGATGTAGACCGTCCGGTGGAAAAAGGTGATTACATCCGGTTTGAATATGTTGACGTAAAGGTGGATGGTGAGACCAAAGCGGATCTTACCAGCCCGAATTACCCGATAGAGATCGGATCCAGCAAGATCAAGGAATTCGATAAAGGCTTGATCGGGCACCCTGCCGGGGAAACGGTGACCATGAATATCAAGTTCCCCCCCGATTACGGCGATGAGGAGCTTGCCGGCAAGAAAGCTGAAATGACGGTCAAAATCACGAAGGTGCAGGAAAAGAGACTGCCGGAATTGAATGAAGAATTCTTGAAAAAGATTGGTGATTTCGAAAACGAAGAAAAACTTCGGGAGTTTATCGAGAAGGATCTTCAGGAACGGGAGAATCAGAAAGCGCGGAATGATGCCTACAATAAGGCTATTGATCAGCTCCTTGAAAAGAATAAGTTCGATGTGCCTCCCTCTCGGATCGAGCGGTATCTCGATGCTATGCACCAGGAGATGACTCAGTATGCACGTGGGCAGCAGGAAGTTCCGGCCCGGGAAGAAATGGATGAGCGTTACCGGGAGTCGGCGGAAAAGACCATTCGCAGGTATCGTGCGATAGGCTTCATTGCAAATAAAGAAAACATTCGGCCGACTCAGGAAGAGGTAGATGCCGAAATACGGAAATTGGCAGAACGCTACGGCCAGCCGTTCGATGAGGTAAAACAGGCATTGCGAAGAAACGGCACGACCGAGCGAATCCGCTCCGATCTTCGGGAGCAGAAAACGCTCAATTTCCTGATTGGTGAATCCGAAGAGGAGTCCTGAGTGCTGAATGTGTGAAAGGATACTACCGGGCAAGCCGGTATTCCGAACCACACTACAATGAGAAGAGGTACAGTATGACAATAGGAATGGGCGAGCAGGAACGAAGAGCGCGAGCAGCGCTGGTGCCGATGGTTATCGAGCAGACGGGACGTGGAGAACGTTCCTATGACATCTACTCCAGGCTTCTCAAAGAGAGGATCATTTTCCTCGGCGCTGATATCGATGACATTATGGCCGATCTGGTGATGGCTCAGATGATTTTCCTTGAGTACGAGGATGCCGATAAGGATATCATTCTGTACATCAACTCGCCGGGCGGCTATGTGTCTTCAGGGCTGGCTATCTACGACACAATGCAATTTATCAAACCTGATGTCAGCACGATCTGTATCGGCCAGGCATCATCGATGGCGGCGGTGCTTCTGGCAGCAGGGGCCAAGGGCAAGCGTTTCGCGCTCCCTCATGCGCGTGTGATGCTCCATCAGCCACTTGGAGGAGCCGGCGGGCAAACCGCGGACATGGCGATTCATGCTCGCGAAATCGTGCGCATCAAAGATACAATTAATAAAATCCTTGTAGAACACACGAAAAAAGAAGAAGCAACCATTCGGCGTGATACAGATCGTAATTTCTACATGGGTGCCGAAGATGCGAAAGAGTACGGTATTATCGACGAGATACTGACCAATCGCACCGAAATGAAGGCATAATCCAGGCTACCGCAAGTACCTCAAGAGGTCTTGGACGATGTCTGGAACGTTTCAGGAAATCGAGAAAAAGGGGCTCTTCTGCTTTCAGGAAGAGCCTGCTTTTCGAACCCGCTTCGGCCAACCAGACGCGAGTGCGTTCACGGTCGTGCCGCAGCTTTGAGTAGAGGGTAATTGATGGCTTCGCGAACAAAATATCCACAGGTCCGCTGTTCCTTTTGTGGAAAAGGAACCGAGGCAGTTGAAAAAATCATCACCGGTCCATCGGTACACATCTGCAGCCAATGCGTGGAAATGTGCAACGAAATCCTCCGGGAAGATAAGGCATCGACCACCGAGCAGACACGGCTGAACGATTTCCCGACTCCGCAGCAGATCAAACAGTACATGGACCAGTATGTCATCGGTCAGGATTTTGTCAAGCGAGGGGTAGCCGTTGCGGCCTACAATCATTTTAAGCGAATACTGTCCAGAACTGCTCAGGAACAGAAGGATGTCGAGATAGAAAAATCAAACATTCTTCTTCTGGGACCTACGGGAACGGGAAAAACGCTTGTTTGTCAGACTCTGGCCAAAATGCTGAAAGTTCCCTTCACTATCGTGGATGCCACGGTGTTTACCGAGGCCGGCTACGTTGGTGAAGATGTCGAAAATATGCTTGTGCGGCTTCTGCAGGCCTCCAATTACGATGTAAGTAAGGCCGAACGGGGTATCGTATATATCGATGAAATAGACAAGGTCGCCCGTAAATCGCCAAATCCCTCCATCACTCGTGATGTCTCCGGAGAGGGTGTCCAGCAGGCGATGCTCAAGATACTTGAGGGAACTGTTGCAAACATTCCTCCCAAGGGTGGACGGAAGCATCCGGAGCAGAATCTCATTCAGCTCAATACCCGGGATATCCTGTTCATTGTTGGCGGGGCATTCGTTGGAATCGAAGAC
>JBEPYC010000264.1:0-6124 GCA_041641555.1 Chitinivibrionales bacterium
TGTGTCTACCTGCGTAAGTCCTGTCTTTTCCGAGATTCTTTCGACGAGGTCTCGCTTCGTAATATTTGCCATTCTCCAAGTCCTCAAGAAGTGGTTGGGTATTCGGGGTAAATAGCTGCCATAAAAAAATAGTCGCCGATGGCCTGCAAAGAAAAGAATATATTCATTTACGGTTGAAAATCAAGTGTTTTTTTAAGTTGTGAAATTGAAGAGAGTTACGCCTGTTTCTTCGGTACCCTTTTCCTTCGGTTTGTTGTTCGTTTTCACAACGGTGTATGTGTGCATTGAGTAAATTTTCCGTTTGCGAAACTACCCGCCTGCACGAATCTGCAGGGAGGCGATTTTCTGGTTAGCGATTCTGTTGAGCGGATCGATCAAACGGATACGCTGATATACGTCTAATGCTTTGTTTCGGGACTCAAGGCGTTCGAATGCAACGGCAAGCTGAAGAAGTATCCGGATATTCTCGGGATCGTTTTGCTGAGCACGTCGCAGGTGCAGAGCTGCTTCTTTGAGCAGGTCGTTGTTCAGGCAGATCAGACCAATTTTGAAATTGGCTTCCGGATGGTCAGGAGCAAGGGTGACCGCTTCCCTGAATTGCTCCAGCGCTTTTCGGCGATCACTACGGAACGTGTAGAGAAGCTCGCCAAGGTTGTAGTGGGTGTTAAAGTCGTTGGGGTTGAGAGCGAGTGCGGTCCGGTACGATTTTTCGGCCATGTCCGGCTGATTCAAGTAGTAGTATACCATTCCCAGGCGCGAGTGGGTTCGTACGTGCAGGGGTTCCCTGTCGAGGATTGCCAGCAATGAATCCCGACATTGCAGGTACTGGTGACACTGCATGAAATACCGCGCCTGCTGGTAGCGAGCTTCGATATATTCAGGATCGATCTGGATTGCTTTCTGGAAATGCTTTTCCGCATCGGGCGACGGAACGCTCAATGCAGCTTCGACCTGCCCCAGGTAGCAGAGCACTTCACTGGATCTGGGATATCTTCCAAGCGCGTTCTGAAGGTGTTGAAGGCTTTCTTGAACGTTGCCCAGATAATAGAGCGCAAGCCCATACCGTGCATCTATGAGCGAAGACAGGGAGTCTGTCTTTTTTCCTGCAAGCTGCCTGAAAAGTGTCATTGCCTCATCGTATCGCTTCTCACGGAGATAGGCCGTCGCCAGGTCGCACCGGAGAGCACGGTTGTCCGGTTGGGCGGGAATGATCCTCAGGAGATGATTGGCGGCTTTTCCGGGCTGATTCGTTGTGGCAAAGTGTTGGGAGGCCAGAAGATGGGCCTGAATATCGATTTCAAGAAGGTCATCGGATTTTTCTTCGTAGATTTTTTCGACAGAGCCGGCGTTCCCGGTGTACCCGGAAGCCCTGGAGCCAACCGAGAGGAATCCGACAATCCACACCAGGCCGACTACGCCCACCGATGCCGCCAGGGAGCCACCGGCAACCAGTTTCAGGGTTTTCTTCTCTGCGTCCGAAAGGTTTTCGAGAAAGGGAATTTTCATCAGTTTGGTCCCCGGGGAGCGTAAGCCGTTCATTCCATTATAACAAGGCTCGGTGGGGTTGTCGAGATTTTCTCGCGAAGAGACTTGCATTTGCCTCTCTGGTGCAGTATTTTCCATTAGCACTCACTAAAAAGGAGTGCTAATAAGCACCGTGCACACAGAAACAAACACTGGTGTAACCAACAATTCCACAATGCAGGAGAGGAGGAACTCATGAACGTTAAGCCTCTTTCAGACCGAGTACTGGTCAAACCTCTTGAGGCCGAAGAAAAGACCGCCGGGGGGATCATAATCCCTGAGAACGCAAAAGAAAAACCCCAGAAGGGTGAAGTCGTGGCAGTGGGAAGCGGGAAAGTAGCCGATAGCGGTCAGAAAGTCGATATGACTCTGAAAAAGGGCGACAAGGTTCTGTACGGTAAGTACGCTGGAACCGAGCTCTCGATCGAAGGACAGGATTACCTTATTATGCGCGAAAGCGACATACTCGCCACGCTGTAAAAAGATTCAAATTCTGCTGCAAAGAAACCGTAGTGTGAAACGTTATACAAGAGGAGTGTAATTATGGCAGCTAAACAACTTGCGTTTGACTTGTCGGCTCGCGACAAGCTACTGAAGGGAATCGATGCCCTTGCCAATGCGGTGAAAGTGACCCTTGGCCCGCGCGGGCGCAATGTGGTTCTTGATAAGAGTTTCGGTTCTCCCACGGTGACCAAAGACGGTGTCACTGTCGCTAAGGAAGTCGAGCTCGAGGATAAGTTCGAAAACATGGGTGCGCAGATGGTTCGCGAAGTTGCTTCGAAGACTTCGGATGTGGTTGGTGACGGAACGACGACGGCAACGGTACTGGCTCAGGTTATTGCCCGTATCGGCATCAAGAATGTCACCGCCGGTGCTGATCCGATGGCGCTCAAGCGGGGTATCGATGCTGCAACGCGCGCAGTTGTCGATCAGCTCGAAAAAGATGCTCGTCCGATCGCCGGCAAAGACGAGATTGCCCGTGTTGGTGCTATCTCGGCCAATAACGACAACGAAATCGGTCAGCTTATCGCTGATGCAATGGACAAGGTCGGTAAAGACGGTGTGATCACTGTCGAAGAGGCCAAGGGTATCGAGACGAATCTCGAAGTGGTTGAAGGAATGCAGTTTGATCGTGGGTATCTTTCGCCGTATTTCGTGACAAATCCTGAGACCATGGAATGCGTGCTCGATGAGCCGATGATTCTTATCTACGATAAGAAAATCAGTGCAATGAAAGACCTGTTGCCGCTTCTTGAGAAGGTCGCGCAGATGGGCAAGCAGCTTCTGATCATCTCCGAAGATGTCGAAGGCGAAGCACTTGCAACGCTTGTTGTCAACAAACTCCGTGGCACATTGAAGATTGCTGCTGTCAAGGCTCCCGGTTTCGGCGACCGTCGTAAAGCGATGCTCGAGGATATTGCCGTTTTGACCGGTGGAATTGTCATCTCCGAAGATGCCGGGTTCAAGCTCGAGAACACGACTGTCGATTCGCTGGGTACCTGTAAGCGGATTTCGATCGACAAAGAGAACACGACCATTATCGAAGGTTCGGGTAAAGCCGAAGACATCAAGGGTCGTGTCAACCAGATTCGTCGTCAGATCGAAGAGACGACTTCGGATTACGATCGCGAAAAGCTCCAGGAACGTCTTGCCAAGCTCGCCGGTGGTGTGGCCGTTATCAATATCGGTGCTGCTACCGAGACCGAAATGAAAGAGAAAAAGGCTCGAGTCGAAGACGCTCTGCATGCAACCCGTGCAGCGGTCGAAGAAGGTATCGTGCCGGGTGGTGGTGTAGCACTTATCCGTGCCGGCAAAGCACTTGATTCGCTGAAACTCGAAGGTGATGAAAAACTCGGTGTAGAGATTGTGCGTCGCTCGCTCGAAGAACCGCTTCGCATGATCGTTACCAATGCCGGCCTCGAGGCTTCGGTTGTATGTAACGATGTGAAAAATGCCAAGGGATCGAAGGGTTTCAATGCTCAGACGTTGACCCACGAAGATCTTCTGGCTTCGGTTCCTGATCCGAAAAAAGTAACGCGCTCGGCTCTGGAGAACGCTGCCAGTATTGCTGGTCTGGTGTTGACTACCGAATGTGCAATTTCGGAGATTCCGAAGGAAGAGAAAGAAGCCGCACCTGGTGGCGCTCCTGGTATGGGCGGCATGGGCGGTATGGGTGGCATGGGAGGAATGGGCGGAATGATGTAAGACCCGCCTGTTTTCTTCTGCCATATTTCTGGTGGATTGGGGTCCCGGATTCTCCGGGACTCCCCTTGTCTTAGAGGGACCATATGGTGGATGGAAGAGTTACAGAACGAGAGATGCGCGTCCTCGGGGCGGTCGTCGCTAATTATATCGTACACGGAACACCACTTGGCTCCCGAGCGATTTCGCGACAGCCCGGGTTCGGTGTATCTCCGGCGACAATTCGCAATGTCCTCATGGATCTCGAGGAACGAGGATTTGTCACGCACCCGCACACATCGGCCGGCCGTATTCCTACCGATCGAGGGTATCGGTTTTATGTAGACCACCTGATGACCCTGATTGATCTGCCCGAACAAACCAAAGAACGACTTCGCCGTTCGATTACCGACAACAATCCTTCGGATCTGCACATGCTGATGGAAGCCACATGCAAGGCGTTGAGTATGGCTACCGATCAGCTCGGAGTGGTACTTGCCCCCCGACTCAACAGTGGAGTGTTTCGTCATGTTCATATCCACGAAGTCGAGCCACGCCGGTTTCTGCTTCACCTGACAATAGATTCCGGGTTTGTTCGAACCATGGTCGTGGAGCTGCAGACTGAAATCGATTCGCAGCGGCTCGAGCGTGCCTGCTCGATCATGAATCGTCGGTTCCACGGCATCCGACTGGAAGAGATGGACAAAGATGCGACAACCCTGTTTTGTGGAGTCGATCATTACGATGTACTCACGATCCGGCTGTTCATACCGGCGATCCGTAAGATTATAGAAGAACGAAGACAGGATGAGATTTTTGCCGAGGGGCAAACCAATATCATCATGAAACCGGAGTTTTTCGATGCAGATCGGATCAGGAGTATTGTCGAGATCCTGCAGGATAGTCGCATGCTCGTTCATCTTTTCAGAGAAGAAAAGTCCGGGCGATCCGAGAACCCCTCAAAAGTGGTCATAACGATCGGAAGAGAGAACAGGGGTGGTCGGTTTGGACCATTCAGTGTGGTGCGAACGAATTACCAGGTGGGCAACCTGCGGGGTACTCTCGGAATCGTGGGCCCGACACGAATGCCCTATGGGTACCTGGTTTCGGCGGTGAGATACACAGCTAATCTGCTCGATGAGACGTTTTCTTAGGGTGGCAAGCTGTCGCCCGCCGGAGACAGACTGTCGCAGGAGTGGGAAAGCGGACTAGAAACTGAATATATATATTTGATTGTTCAGGAGAATGTTGCATGAGTAAGAAAAACAAACAGAAAGACATCGAAGAGCGGGCCGAGATGGAGGAGGGAGCATCGGCTGAAGCCGAAGAGGAACTCCCATTTTCGGGTGAAAAGAACGAAGACGGGCAGGAAAACAACGAAAGCACGACTTCGGAAGAAAACGAGATGAGCGAGGAGCTTCTCAACAAGAAGCTCACCGATATGAATGATCGATACATTCGGCTGATGGCTGAATTTGACAACTTCAAGCGCCGTACCAGCCGCGAGTACGAGCGGATGGTCGAATCGGCAAACGAACGTCTCATGGTCTCCCTTCTTCCCGTTCGGGACAATTTCGAGCGTGCATTGAAGGCAAAGGACACAAATGCTTCGTTGGAGGCACTTCATCAGGGCATGGAAATGATTTACTCCAAGCTTGATGAAACACTGAAGAACAGCGGTCTGGAGCCGTTTGGTGAAAAAGGCGACGAGTTCGATCCACAGATTCACGATGCGCTCATGAATTCGCCGAGCGAGGATATCCCTGAGGGACATGTTGCCGATCTTTTTGAGCGCGGATACAAACTCAAAGGCAAGGTGATTCGGCACGCCAAGGTGATCGTTTCTTCGGGTAAACCTGAAGAATCCGATGAAGAAGAATCCGATGAAAAAGAATAAATAAATTCCTGATACGAGAAGAGCTTCACTACAGGAGCAGTATGGCAAAGCGAGATTATTACGAGGTTCTGGGGCTTCAGAAGGGCGCCAGTGAAGATGAGATAAAGAAAGCGTACCGGAAACTTGCGGTACAGTATCACCCTGATAAGAATCCGGGGAACAAAGAAGCCGAAGACAAGTTTCGGGAAGCGACCGAAGCATACGAGGTTCTCAAAGACACGCAGAAACGTGCCCAGTACGACCAGTTCGGTCATGCCGCATTCGAGAGCGGTGCCGGTGGTTACGGAGGCGGTGGCTTTGGTGGATTCAGCGGCGGTGGATTCGGTGGCATGGATCTTCAGGACGCTCTCCGCGCATTCATGAATGATTTCGGGGGCGACTCGTTTTTCGGCGATCTTTTCGGCGGAGGCGGAAGGCGCGGTCGACGGCGACCGGGCGGTGGTGTCCGCGGCAATGATCTTCAGGTCCGCCTGAAATTGACGCTTGAAGATATCAACAAAGGGGTTACCAAGACCCTCAAGG
>JBEPYC010000265.1:0-6109 GCA_041641555.1 Chitinivibrionales bacterium
ATCCGGTGCGATGGCGGGAACAGATGACTCTGTGGAAATGGGATGCACAAAACAAGGACTTTGTCGAAGCCGATGGGGTTTTGCGGCCGTGGCAAGGGTACTGGGTATTGGCAGATACGGCACGGAGTGTCGTTCTGGATCCCCAACCGGTATTTGCTCAGAGCGGAATGTCCAAGAAGGCTCGTTCGTTTTTCATATCGGAGCGGGAGTGGCGTGTACAGCTTGTTCTCCACTCGGATGAATCCCAGGATGCCGATAACGTGATCGGTTTTTCAGAACGGGCCGAAGACGGGTACGATAGTTTCGACAGACCTGAGCCACCTCGGATGCTCGGATCCGGAAGAATTTTCTTTCCAAGAAAACAGTGGCGCCGGGGGATAGTCGAATACGCCAGTGATATACGCAAAGGTTTTGAAAAAGTAAATACATTCGAGATGGGTATTGTCGGAGGGATGGAAAAGCAGAAAGCGTTTTTGAGTGTAGAAGGTGCGTCGGGGCTTCGATCGATCTACCTGTTCCTTGCCGATCCGGATACAGTGATACCGCTTACCGAAGGGCAGAGCTATCCTGTAGCGGCGGAGAGTGAGCCGGTTTACAAAACAATTTTCGCGACAGCCGATAAAGATTTCGCGAAAAAAATTCCGATGCAATTCGCGTTCAGATCACCGTATCCAAACCCATTCGGGCCGGTGGTGAATATACAGTATACGCTGCCTTATCGATGGAAAGAAAACGGGCAACTGAACAAGCGGCCATACGACGTCCGGCTGCTGGTGTTCGATGCCCGGGGGAGAGTGGTGAGGCATCTGGTGAAACGTGAAATGCAACCGGGACATTACGATGCCGTTTGGCACGCGAAAACAAACAGCGGCAGACCGGTTCCATCGGGAGCGTACTTCTGCCGGATCACGGCAGGGGAATATCGCTCAGTCCGAAAAATCGTGACTGTCAGGTAGAAAAGGAAATGCGCACGTGATTGGTATGGGAACAACTACTCGTATTCAACGGATCGAAATACCCCTTCTGGTATTCCTCCTCCTTTCGGTGGTAGTTCCATGTGATGCGCAAACGGGAGTACGTGAAGAACGCGTTCGGGTAAACCAGGTTGTGGGGCGGGTCGAGTTCAAGCGCGGGTCTGGACCGAATTGGCGGAGCCTTCGCGTGGGCATGCCGGTGAAATCAGGCTGGGACATTCGAACGTACATGGAGTCGGAAACCGAGCTGGAGTTTGAGAGCGGAACGATCATTCGAGTCGGAGAGAACACGATCGTTACTGTCTCCGATGCATTGATACGGGAAGGGACGGGCGCGACCAAAACGAAAATCGATGTTGCGACGGGGCAGGTGTGGGCGAATGTCAAAAAACTTGCCAATCAGCGTTCCCGGTTCCGTTTCGAAACCCCAACGGCCACTGCTTCGATTCGCGGAACACGGTTGGGAATCAATGTGGGAAGCAAAGGGACGGCGGTGGATGTGTACGAGGGGCTGGTGGTGGTGGCACCACGCGGGAATAATGAGGCCGGCGTGCCGGTTTCTTCGGAAACTCGTGCAATCGTGACATCCAGAAACGAACAGGTGAAGGTGCGGGGATTTGGTGACAGCGCGGAAAAGGATTCCGTGGAGAATAGACTTCCTGCACCTCGCGATCCGTTCGTTACCGAAGAAATGCCACCCGACAGTCTTCGGGAAGGTTCCCAGCAAGACACGACCCAGGGCTCGGGGGAGCCTTCGGTTTCCGACACACTCGTACCCGGGAATCAACCAATACCCGATACGACCGCTTCGCGCGCCAACCCGGGCGGTACCGAGCTGGTCATCGAAAGTCCCTCGGATAACGAAACCGTCTCGGAGCAATCAATTGAGATTCGGGGCCGGGTCGGGCGTAACATACTGGTGAAAGTCGGAGAGCACGAAACCCGGGCGGGAAGAGACGGGACATTTCGAGTGCGGGTGTCTCTGGAGCCAGGCCCGAACAGTATTCCGGTGACGGTTCTGACCCGGGGTGCGAAGACCCTCAGAGATCTGAAAATTACGTATCGTCCACCGATAGTCCTTGATGAAGGAGGGTTACACGATAACATGGTGACGGGTTCTTCGGAGCTGCCCTTGGACATCAATGTCTCCGAAGGTGCCCAGTATTCCGTAAACGGAACGGTCGGCGCTCAGACCCTCCAGCTTACGCCAGGAAAGAACACCGTTAGGATCAATGCATGGGATAACTACGGCGGCTTGAAAGAGAAGTCGTTTACGGTAGAGTACCGGCCCGGCATGGACCGAATGACGCTTCTGGTACAGAAACCCCAAGAAAACCTGCGGATCGAAGAACCGATGATTCCGGTGGCCGGAACAGCAGCCGCGGGAGCCAGAGTGTTGGTAAACGGGGTGCCGATTCCCGTTTCGCCGTCAGGCTTTTTCAATTATAGACTTCCTGTCCCCGATGAACCTCAGGATTATATAGTGGAGGTCGTGAGTGAACTGGATGGGCGCCAGGTGCGGGTGGAACGCTCGGTTGTATACGAACCGGAACGGCAACCGTTGAGCCTCAGCATTTCAAGTCCCGCCGATGGTCAGAGAGTGGGGCGGAGAATCCTGCGGGTGGCGGGTACGACTGCTCCGCAGGCATTCGTCCGGATGGGCTCGAACCAGACACGAGCCTCTGCAAGCGGCATATTCGAGATGGAGCAGACATTCAGTGAGCGAGATATCGGGGAGTATTACTTCGAAGTGGTTGCGGAAAGTGAAGATCGGAGTGAGGAAATGAGCAGGTCGGTCACCGTTGTGGTCGATCCCGCCTCCGCGCAGATAAACACCAGTTCCCCGAGCGTCGTTGTCCAGGCGGCTGCAGAAAAAGCATCACGCAATCGGGAAATGGTGATATCGGTAATGGACAGGACGCCCGGGGATCAGATCACCGTCACGGTTGAGCTCAACGGAAGTGCCGAAGAATTCAGTATGGAATCGGGTGGGCGTCAGGCCGTGGTTCTGGAGGAGGGCAAAAATCGGTTCTCGGTATCGGCCCGTGATCTTGCCGGCAACGTTTCCAATACGGTAAGCGGTGAAGCCTACTATCTTCCCGGGCCACTTGCTATCGATTTTGTCGAGCCCATGATGAACCCGTATGTCATCGATGACCTTCCCCCGATGCCGCGAGGAGTGGGGTTGCCCCGGATGGATATCGAGGTGGAAATCGATGACGGGATTTTCGAAGTGCCCGAAGCGATTCGGTATTGCAGGGTGACGGGAACCAGGGGGGAGTTACTTCTGCGCGACAATAACGACTACACCTTCTCGGGAACCCTCGAAGTACTTCGGGGGACAAATACATTTCTGATCACGGCCGAAGACATTGCGGGGAACACCGTCTCCAAGCGCCTCGAAGTCATCATTGAGGAGTAAAGAGCAACCGCTCCTCCTCTCCCCCCCGAATGTGCCGGTCCCGGGCATCGCGGAGTTCGGCCAGAGCCAAAGGCGTCAGTGCTTTTTCCGGAACTGACGCTTGCTTTCTTCCCAGTAGCTGTCCAGTTCTTCGAGTGTGGCTTTGGAAATGTCTTCTCCACTCAAACGGTACTGTTCTTCGATATATCGGAATCGGCGTGAAAATTTCTCGATCGTTTGACGGAGTGCGTCTTCGGCATGAATGCCCCGGTGACGGGCAACGTTAACGAGAGAAAACAGGATATCCCCCAGTTCTTCCTGGGCTTCCTCCGATTCGTTTCGTTCGATTGCCCGACGGAATTCTCCGAATTCTTCCTCTACTTTATCGAAAACAGGCGCCATCTCCGACCAGTCAAAGCCTACTTTCGCTGCACGACGTTGAAACTTTTCGGCCCGAAAGAGTGCGGGAAGAGCACGGGGGATGCCATCAAGCACCGATACGCGGTCTTTGTGCCCTTTTTCCTTCTTTTTGATTTCATCCCATTGAACGGAAACCTCACTGGAGGACGAAACTGCGGTATCGGCAAACACGTGCGGGTGGCGTCGAATGAGTTTTTCGTTTATTTCCCGTGCGACATCCTCGATATCGAACTGGTCACGGTCTTTGGCTATCTGGGCCTGAAGACCTATCTGGAGAAGCAGGTCGCCGAGTTCTTCCTGCATCTTGTCGGCATTACCCTGTTGGACAGCTTCGAAATACTCGTAGGCTTCCTCGAGAATACAGGGAAGAAGGCTGTCATGGGTTTGTTCCCGATCCCAGGGGCATCCCTCGGGCCCTCTGAGTTGAGCTATAATCTCGATAAATCGCTGAACTTCAGATTTCATGTTTGATTACCCTTCGAATTCACCTTTCCCTTGCCGTAAAACGACAGGGTCTTCGCTGGTCAGATCGACAATGGTCGAACCGTTCGGATTCGACAGGGGACCAATGTCAAGCATGACATCGACTTCGTGAAGCACCGCTGGTACAATGCTATCCGGGTCGCCGCGAAACTGCCCCTGGATATTGATCGATGTATTGGCTAAGGGTTCCTCCAGAAGTTTTACCAGCTCGATCACCACCGGACAGTCGGGAATACGGATACCCACTACCCGCCGAGCTTTACAAATCTTTTTGGGAACATAGTTGGTGGTTTTCAGAAGAAACGTGAACGGACCCGGAAGATACCGTTTGAGGAGTCGGAACTGTTGTGTGGACACCTGTGCGTAATGGCTGATTTGTGAAAAATCTGAGCATAGAAAGGAAAAAAGACGTTTCTTGTCCTTCTGAATAAAGGCGGCGATTCTGTTGATTGCCTTGGCATTACTGATACATGCTCCCATGCCGTAGACAGTGTCGGTGGGGTAGACCCCGATGCCGTCGCTGCTTTTGAGGATTTCGGCGGCCTGGGAGAGAAACCGATGTTGCGGGTTTACCGGATGTACGTCAAGATGAAGCATGGTCGTTTGCTGATGCTCCCTTGAGGAGGTGGTTGAGATGAGTTTCGACCGAGGCGGCCAGTGCCTGCGGGTTATAGCCGCCTTCCAAGACGGAAAGCAGACGTCCTTCGGCGTGTTCCCGGGCTATTTTCCAGGCGATATCGGTAAGCTCACCGAACCCGTGGTCGGAGACACGGAGCGTTCCCAGGTAATCATGCTCTCCGCTGTCAAACCCCGCCGAAACCATGACGAAATCCGGGCGAAACTGCAGGTCTGTCAAAGACGGTAAAAGGACATCCTTCCATGTGCCGATTACTTCGCGGTCTCCGGCCCCTGAAGGAAGTGGGATGGAGAAATTGTACCCCTTTCCTGCTCCCTGACCATTGCGGTCGTCATAACCGGTCCCGGGATAGGTATTGAGCACATGGGTTGAAAAGTAAAGCACGTCCGGGTCATCGTAGAAAGCCAATTCCGTTCCGTTGCCGTGGTGGTAATCCCAGTCAAGTATAAGAATGCGCCGGTAGCCGAGAATGTCCTTTGCATATTTTGCCGCAATGGCAATATTGTTGAAAAAGCAGAATCCCTGACCCTGATTGAGTCCTTCGAAATGCGCCCCATTATTCTGTGCATGATGACCAGGCGGGCGAATGGCACAAAAGCCGTTGTCGATAATCCGTTCGGCAATAAGATCGACCGCCTGGATTACGCCTGCAACAGCCAGACGGGCAACATCTCCGGTCACGTCAGTCGAGAGAACCGATTCGATGTGCCTGGGGCTGTGGACCAGACCGATATAGGCATCAAGCTCTTCAAGGTCGGTAGCGGGAGATATCTGATACAGTCGATCGAGCAACCCCGAAGCTTCAAGTCGTTCAATAAGAGCGATGAGTCGCGCGGGGGACTCGGGATGTCCATAGCCGAGGTAATGATCGAGAAAGCGTTCGTGGTACACAAGTCCTGTCATTGCTCGCCTCATGTATTGTTTCTGCAAAGCCGGAATGAATGCCACATGGTCAGCCCGTGAAACGGTGTAGTTTCATTCATTCACGTTCATTTCGGCACACTCTGCGACCGGCGCGAAGACAGGCCAGACGCAAGTCCAATATCAGAGCTGTAAAAATATGTGATGAGCCGGCGGGATGGTGCCAGGATTTCGCGCAAAAAAAGGGCGCTGGGAAGAGCGCCCGTTGAGAGCGGGTGACCTGAAGAGTGGTGGTCTTTTGGGTCGGGGGCTTTGAAGGGTCAATCACCGGAT
>JBEPYC010000266.1:0-6071 GCA_041641555.1 Chitinivibrionales bacterium
CGCCATGCCGATCGGTGAAGCATATGCCCGATGTCCTTCTGGTGTTTTCGTTCGCCCTCGAGGTGAGGTATACGCCGAGGAATCTCGAGCAGTAATGCAGATTCTCGATTCTTTCAGCCCGTATGTCGAGCAGGTGTCGGTCGATGAGGCCTTTGTTGATATTTCCGGGACACGAAAACTTTGGGGCGCACCTGGAGAGGTCGCACGAAAGATCTCGGCCCGAATATTGGCGGAGAGACATCTCACGGCTTCAATCGGAATAGCACCGAACAAATTTCTCGCTAAAATCGCTTCAGATTTTCAGAAACCCTCCGGCATTACAGAAGTACCTTTCGATCAGGAAGAGGTGATGCGATGGCTGGCACCTTTTCCCGTCGGAAAAATGTGGGGAATTGGTGCCAAATCTCAGGTGGCTCTCTCCAGACTTGGAATCAGGACCGTGGGGGATCTTCAGTCTCTTTCGCTGGAGGTTCTCCAGGAGCGGTTTGGCAAATCCGGCGTCCAGTATTATTATCTATGCCGAGGAGTCGATCAGAGGCCGGTTGAGTATCGAGAACCGGCAAAATCCATATCACGTGAGTACACGTTCAACAGTGATTGCAGCGATCCTGTCAGTTGGAAACGAACACTTCTTGCGCTTAGCAGGGATGTGGCCTATCGGGCGAGGGTTGATGGCGTTCAGGGAACAACCGTTGTCCTCTCGTTTCGGCTGTCCGACTTTTCACGTCACTCTCGCCGATGTACTCTTTCAGGGCCCACTGATTCGGCGGTAGAAATCCATTCACGCGCAATCGGACTTCTGGAGAAGGCTATTACGACGGATACCCCCCTGCGGTTAATCGGTGTTGGGCTTACTGGCTTTGGAAAGAGTCTGCAAACGAACCTGTTTGGGATTCCGGAGCGAGCCCAAAACTGGAAAGCTTCGGAAAAAGCAATGGACAAGCTAACGCGGAAGTATGGCAAAGCTACAGTTGTTTTTGCCGGAGAAATGGGATATCGCCGTCACGATCCATGATTTCGGCCTCCCACGTCATGCACTGTCCACAATGCGTGACTTTTGCCCTCCATATCGTTATAATCTAAGCAGATAGGACAGAACTCCAAAGACTTTCTCATGGTGAGTGCATGAGTGCTTAGTGTAATAACCTGCTCCCGCAACGAACGACTCCGTCAGTATCATCTCGGTAATATCCGTAAGACAATTGGCACCTCCTACGAGCATATCTGCATAGATAACTCTGTCAATTCGTACGGACTATGCAGCGCATATAACGAAGGAGTTTCCCGGGCGCAAGGTGATATATGTGTCTTTGTTCATGAAGATGTCTTTTTCCTCGAATCAGGATGGGGTCAGGTATTACGTCAAAAGTTCGAAACGCCGAGTATCGGCCTTGTTGGAGTCGCAGGGACACAATACCTTTTTGCCGATGATCTCCGGTGGCATGGTGCCGGACAACCCTTTACAAAGGGTAGGGTAATCCATGAGTTGAAGGGAGGCCGTGAATTCATCCTGACAGTATTCAACTGGGACCGTTCTGATGCAGATGCCGTAGTAGTTGATGGCCTGTTCTTTGCGGTCAGAAAAGAACTCTTCCGAACGATTCGTTTCGATGAGAAGACTTTTCCAGGTTTTCACTTCTATGACCTGGACATCTGCATGCAAGTGCGGCAAATGAGTCGATGTATCGTAACATGGGACATACTGGTGAAACATCTGTCTGCCGGGAAAAATGATTCCGGCTGGTTTTCTGCCGCGGAGGCCTTCGGCAAGAAATACCGAGACTCACTTCCGGCACATTGCGCCAAGAATACGCCGGATAGATCGTGCATCCGACCAGCACTGAATTACGACATTCGAGGTAAGGTCCCGCAATGCACCGTGGTGTAGAACCTGAACGGAGATTGGGCTTGCGCTAAAGATTTTCACTAAAAGTGCACAAATGAAAGCGGGAGAATACTTGCTGGCCGTATCAGCACAGGTCTGGCAGCCAAAGGTATTCCATTGAGCTATGGACTTCTTATATACACTTGGACGCATGTGTCCAAATCTCATATCGGAGATGCATGAACAATGATTAGTGTAATTGTTTGTTCTCGCCAAGGGCCGGAATGGACCCGTCATCAGAAGCACGTTGCCGATACTATCGGGTGTGATCATGAGTACGTGCGAATAGATAATCGGGGCAATCAGTACGGTATCTGCGCAGCTTACAACGAAGGGGTGCGGAAGGCATCCGGCGATATTCTTGTGTTTGTACACGAAGATGTGTTTTTTCTTGGCAATGGGTGGGGGGAGACGCTCCAGCAAAAATTCGGGACGGATACCACCATAGGAATGGTCGGGATCGCCGGCGGGCAGTTCCTCCATCAGGATGCACCGGGCTGGTGCGCAGGTGGAAGGCCGTATATTCATGGTAAGGTCATTCACCAGCTAAACGGGCGTCTTCTTTTGACTGTGTATTCCTGGATCCAGCAGGATGTAGACGTAGCTGTCGTCGATGGACTGTTTTTCGCGATAAGAGCCTCTCTTTTCGAACGGGTGCGATTCGATGAAGACTCCTTTGATGGATTTCATTTTTATGATCTGGACATATGCATGCAAGTACGCGAAAGTCATCGTATCCTGGTTACCGAAGATATACTGGTCAAGCACTTGTCTGGAGGAGCGTTTGATAAGAAGTGGGAAACCTATGCTGCTCGGTTCGTTGAGAAACATCAGAACAAGCTCCCGATCAATTGTGGGCAAAGGGAGCCTGGTCCTGATAAAGAAAAGTTCGAAACCTTTGACATTACCCAAAGGCTCCCCGCTATTCTGGATGTGTAATGATTTTGTTTATAGAGTTCACATTTATTCAGCTGCTCGTCAGATGTTATTTTGGCTTTAATGTGCATTGCGCACAATTCAGTCGGCAATCTGAGAAACTTGTCACATTATCATCACTTTGAAACAATGACCTTTAACGATCGTAAGACGATGATGCTCTCCACTGCAGAGGTGAACGGTAAACCGTTTGCCTTCCAGCCCTTTGATAACTTCAGAGGGTTGAGTACACTGCGCATAGCAATATCTCTTTCGATCTGGGGGGGGCTCTTTGTCGGGTTTATTCTTTCTGTGATGTTGGGCATTTGGATACCACTTACAACCGTCATCATAGTCACCCTCATGGTTGTATGGGGGGGGCTCCAGGTCTGGTGGTTTCGAAACTATAGCGCAGGGTACGTACAGAAGATCGACAAGACCGCGACGACCTCGAGGCGATACCAGAATATAGCACGGTACTTTGAGAGCATTTTGCAGGATTCGACCGACATCATATTCACCATAGACAAAGAAGCTCTGGTACTTAAATTTAACAAGGGCTCACAGTTACATTTCGGATATAGTCAGGAAGACGTAGTCGGCAAGCCATTTCGTGATCTTTTTGTCAATGAGGCAGATAATAGAAAAATCCTCGATGCGGTACTGAGAAACGGAAAGTCGGCAAATGAAGAAATACCAATGAAAACAAAAGATGGTGAAATAATCCACTTGAATCTCAGTATTTCCGAAATGAAGGATGAAGGCGGGCAGATTATTGGGATGGTGGTAACGGCGAAGGATATTACCGAACGCAAAAAACTCGAGATGGAGCTGTTACGAAAAAACGAGTTGCTTGAACGACTCGCAATCACCGATGGATTGACTGAGCTTTACAACGCTCGCCACTTCTACGATCAGGTGAAACGCGAGTTCAGCAGATTGCGGCGCAATCCCGAGCGGCCCCTTTCCTTGATTCTTCTTGATATCGATCATTTCAAGGAGTTCAACGACACAGAGGGACATCAGGTAGGCGATCATGTTCTTCGGTCTCTGGGTCGCGTAATCGAAGTCTGTATACGAAAGGACATAGACTCCGGGTATCGCTATGGAGGAGACGAATTCGTCATTCTTCTTCCCGAGACAGATCGTAACCAGGCGCTGGTTGTTGCTGATCGCATACAGAAACAATTTGGTGCATTTCGCTTCGGTAACACTGGACTTTCTATCGGCGTAGCCCAGGCTCAGGCGGGGGAAGATGAGGCGAGTCTTGTCAAGAGAGCGGATGAAGCTATGTATCGGTCAAAGAAAAACGGCCGATCACGTGTATCATTTTGAACCGAGTGCGTACATGCATATTCCACCGCTCACTGCCACATTCATGGATTCGGCCTTACTTTCATTCATGGGTATTTTGATTTTAGTCGTTGTCAGGTGAAGTAATTCATCTGAAAGTCCGATACCCTCATTACCAAGTGCCAGAACCCACGGAGTCTTCCCCGATACTGCTGCCTCTTCCGGTCGTACTTTCCCGTCCAAATCAGCGGAAAAAACATGGAACTTTTCCTGGAGGAGATCCCTGCACATTTGTAAGTAATCAGGGGATCTCCGTATCCATATCGAAAGAAGGGTGCCGGCGGATGCTGCGACTGCTTTGGGGCCGAAAGGATCTGCGCATTCTTGAGAAAGAATAATCCCATCGTAATCCAACGCGGCAGCTGTTCGTATCAATGTGCCCACATTTCCTGGGTCCTGCACATGCTCGAGCAGGGCCACTCTGGTTCCGGTTGCAGCGGGTAGCTCTCCAGAATTAGACAAGGGGGGGATTCGAACAACGGCAAGAGGACCTGCCGGAGTTTTCGAGGGGCAAAGCGGAACGAATGTTTTCCGCGGAAGCACGCGTACAGGAATATCCTCGGGGAAGTCGGTGGCTACAGTATCAGGAATGAGGATTTCTTCAACCGAATCCATAGATGAATTGATTACTTGAGAAATAGATCGTTCCCCCTCGACCAGGAAGACACCTTCCTCACGACGGACCCGTGAGGTCTGCAATGACCGATACCACTTAAGTGGTTTCAATGCTCTACTTTTTCTTGAAATGTCGGAAGCCATGTTTTTAGGAGACAGAGTTTTCGAAGTGTTGCGCTGTTATAGAAAATAGTAGGTTGAGCGCCGGTCTTTGTCTCACCGGCAGAAAGCGTTTCTGGTCCGATCGCAAGTATCCTGCGGGAAACCAATTCCTCAAGGGCAGAACCAACCTGCTTAACCGAGATCCCGTGTTTCCTTGCGCTTTCCTCAACCAGAAAAGACTCTACCCCTGTTAATGTACCAGTTTTCACACCGTCCCCTTTATCTTCCAGAGCGATCAGTAGCTCTACTACGTCACACGCTAAGTCAGAAATCTTCTCGCCTGGAAGTTGTTTTCCCCGGTATCGGGAACGCAGAAAATTCATATACATTTCCAAAGCTGGTTTCTCAACAGGAACTATTTCTTCATGACCACTTCGGCCTTTGCGGATAACCAGCATCCCCTTGAGTATAAGGTGCAGAAACACGTCCTCAAGCTCTGTACGGCTCAGGCCAATCGTCTCATCGATGGCCCTCTGAGCTTCGGTGAGACGAATACCGTGAGTAGTCTTGTGCCCGGGGAGCAGAAGGAGGACGCGAATAACGCCCGCGATGTTTTGCCAAACAATGTTTTCCCGGGATGCTCGGATACTGGACTGCAGCTTTTGCACAAGCAGACCAAAAACGGACGAGAACCAACGTGGTGTAGTAAGCAGGGCCTGATACAGCATCGATCGATCGATGACCATTACTACTGTTTCTTCGAGAGCTTGAGCAGTGGTGGCATACAAGAATCCACCAAGCAGGCACGACTCGCCAAGAGCATTTCCCGGGCCCAGAATGGCTAACTCGATAGCCTCGGTTCCTTCTTCTTTCAGCATTCGAGCCTTGCCAGACTTGATCACGTACATTTCATTACCGGGTTCTCCTTCGATGAAAATCAAGGAACCCTGGTGAAATAATCGCTCATTTGGGGGCGGCGCAGACCTGGAGAGACGGGGTATTTGTGACTTCTCGTGCATATATTATCACTGCTGATTGAACCGGGGCATCCATTCTTGGATCTTCACGAGACGACAATGAGAATCGTTCCTCAGTCGAATTATCGGATCGTCTGTCGAAATCACTTCAACAAGCCCTTTCTTCTTGAGTTCGTGGAGGGCCGAACCAAAGGCGGTTGACTGTTGTTTGGTGAGGTTACTCA
>JBEPYC010000267.1:0-6078 GCA_041641555.1 Chitinivibrionales bacterium
AAACCGAAACCGCCTGGTTTCCGCATGCCTCAGCCCGACTGGGGCAGGAATATGAGGATCAGTTCGATACCCCCGATCTTGAGGCCGGCTCGGCCACTTCGGAGGCATCGGTGGATATCTCACAGCAGATTCCCGGGGGAGGGAATCTTGATTTGTCCGTGAAGCATTCCGAGAATGACTCGAGCGGGGTATACAAAGGTACTACCCGTACGGCATTGTCGGTCTCTCAACCTCTGTTGCGCGGAGCGTGGCACGGATCGGAACCGAAGTACACGGTAACGCTTGCCCGATTGGAGAGTCGGGAAGCGCGGCTCACCCAAAAAAAGCGTATCCTGGAATCGGTTTCCCGGGGGCGCCTCTCTTATTGGCAGTGGTACGAAAAACAAAAACGCCTCAGCATTGCAGGCAGAAACAAAGAGAACGCTCAACGGTACCTTTCGACCGCCCGGCAAAGATACCGGATAGGAGAGGCATCGGTTCTCGATACACTGACCGCTTCGCTGGAGTATCTTCGAGCGCTCAAGTCGGAAATGGGTGCTCAGGCCGAAGCGGAGCTTGCCCGTGACAGGATCTCTGAATTTCTCGCCGTGCAGACCGATGCCTGTGTCCTGGATACCAGTGAGAGTCCACGCATCGATTCACTCCCCTCGGCGTCGCAGTTTCTCGAATCGGTCGAGCGGTTCGATCCGGAACTCCGGGTTTTCGAGATCGTCGCCGAACGCCTTCGACTACAGCAGCGATTCAGGAAAAATCGCCTGCTTCCGGAATTGGATGTGAACGCGAGCTATTCGATGCGCAGCCGGTCGGGAGCGGGTGCAAATGTAAGCGAACCCGAGAGTAAGGCATTGGTCTCGCTGGTGCTGAGCTATTCGCTGCCGAATCGGAATGAGCGGATCGATGTGCGCCTGTCGGATATCGAGCAGGAAAATAACAGGATCCGAGAAGCGGATCATCGATTCCAGCTTCGTAATCAGGTCAACAACCTTCTGCGGCAGTGGAATCTCGAAATGCAGACGATCCAGATCGCTGATGCGGCTGAACGGGTCGCGGGTCAGAAGCTCGAAGCTGCGCAGAGAGGGTATGAAGTGGGAACGGTCGATAACCTGAGTCTTATAGAAGCACAGGATGATTATACCGAAGCATCACTGGAGAGCCTTCAGGCACGAATAGCGCTCAAGGAGTTCGAGGTTGCATTCGATGAGATAACCGGTAATGTTCTATCCAAGTTTGGGGTGAAATGGTGAAAATTACGACCTGGCAGGGATATCTGCTGTTCGCACTCATTGCAGTTGCTTCCGGCATCTCTTCATGCACCACGGAAGAGGAGCCGGCACGAGAAACGTTTACTGTAAAGAGAGTCGATCTGAGAGATGTGATGTCCCAAACCGGAGAGGTGCGCCCGGTTGTGAAGGTGGAGGTCAAGTCGGAGGCCAGTGGCAGGATCGAACGGGTTGGAGTCAAGGATGGACAGAGAGTCACCAAAGGCGATACGCTGGTGGTGATCGATCCCCAGAAACTTCAAAACAAGAAAGAACGAATCGATCTTGCGGTAAAAAAAGCCCGACTTCAGATGAAAAAAGCGCAACGGGACCTTCAGAAGCAGCAGGCGCTGCAGGAAACCGGCACAGTCCCGGCAAACCGGTTACGGGACCTCGAAGACGCGTACCAGCTGGCCGAGATCAATTACCGACAGCAGGTCCTTGAACTCAAAGACATTCTCGATGAGCTTTCGCGGACGGTCGTCGTTGCACCGATGAGCGGTGTCCTGACAGCCTTGCCGGTCGAGGAAGGGGAGATTGCGGTGTCGGCTACCGGAGGGTTCCAGAGCGGTACATCCATTGCGACAATTGCCGATATCTCACAACTGGAAGTGGTCTCACAGATTGGCGAAGCCGATTACGTGAAACTGAAGGTCGGCCAGAGGGTCGATATTCGCCCGCAGGCATTCGAAGAGAAGAAATCCAGGGGGACGATAACGTTCATATCGATGAATGCCCGGCGCTCGAGCAGTGACGACCTGGGTAGTTTTGAAGTTCGCATATCGGTGGATACGGTCATTCCGGGCATTGCGCCGGGCATCAATGTCAATGTCGATTTTCTCCTGATGGAAGCCGACGGGGTACTGGGTGTGCCGTTTCATTATGTTCAGCAAGCCCGGGCGGATCATTTTGTCATGGTGAAGAACGCCGAAGGGGAGTTCCAGCGGCGAAGCGTGGATGTCGGGAAGACTGATTTTCGATTTTACGAAATACTCACAGGGCTCAACGAAGGTGATGTGGTGGCATTCGCTGAGCCCGGTGCCAACCGGGCCGCCGGCCGCCGGGGGCGAAAGTAACCGCAGAGCGGGAAAAGAAAACCCATGAATGATCAGCAAACACCTATCATAGAAACCCGTGATCTGACTAAAAGCTATGATCTGGGTGGTGAACGGATTGAAGTCCTCCGGAACATCGATTTTACGGTGCATCCGGGTACGTACACGGCTATCATGGGGCATAGCGGATCGGGGAAATCCACGCTGCTGAATATCCTCGGATGCCTGGATTCTCCATCGTCAGGAAGTTACTTCTTTAACGGAGCCGATGTCGCGGATATTCATGAGTCGGGACTTGCCGATATTCGCAATCGTCAAATAGGGTTTGTTTTCCAGAATTTCAATCTGCTTCCCAAGCTTACGGTCGAAGGAAACGTTGAGTTGCCGCTGATCTACGGCAACGTAGCCCGCCGGGACCGGAAACACCGGATAGAGGAAATCCTCAAACGCTTCGGCCTCTGGGAGCGACGACATCACAAGCCCAATGAAATATCGGGTGGACAGAAACAGCGCGTAGCCATTGCCCGTGCACTGGTGAAACATCCGCAGATCATACTTGCCGATGAGCCGACGGGGAACCTTGATAGCCAGACCACCGAAGAGATTCTGGGGGTACTGCAACAGCTCTACGCCGAAGGCAACACGATCGTGATGATTACGCACGAAAACGATGTTGCCGCACGGGCCGGGCGGCTGATACGTCTTGTCGATGGAGCGATTCACGATGAGCCCCGGTAGGATCGCCGAAGTTTTATCTGTCAATATCCGGCTGTGCCTGACCGAGATATTCAGTAACCGCGTTCGAACGATCATTACCTCGTTTGGCATTTTCCTGGGTATCGGTGCCCTTCTTACCAACCTTTCGTTCATACGTGCGATGCGCGACAATGTCGAGCAGAACCTCGAGAAAATGGGCGGCTTGAATGTGGTCACCATAAACCAGGTGGAGCCGGGCAGTCTCCAGGAGAAAATGCGGTTTCAGCGTTCGGAGGGCCTGAGCATTGGGGAGATGGAGAAACTCACCGCCGACCTTCCTTACGTACGCAAGGTACTCACAACGGCCGATATCGGCCGCGCCAGGGTGATGTATCGGGGCAGGGACCGCCGGGCTCGTGTAAGCGCAGTCGGGCTGGAACATGCCGAGTTGTACGATTACCGGATCGGTGAAGGTCGTTGGTTTACTGCAGAGCAAATGTCCCGTTCACAGCGGGTTTGTGTGGCGGGGCCTGGAGTGGTCAACCGATTGATTCCGCCGGGCGAGAGCGCAGTCGGCAAAACAATGCTGGTGCGGGGGGTACCAATGACCGTTGTCGGGGTTATCCAGACCGAGCAGCGGTACGACCGGCGTTCGCGCGAGGTACTGATTCCCTACTCGGTGTATGAACGTGATTTCGGTGGTTTCCACAAACGGGTCGGTTCTGTATCGGTCTTGCTGACGGGAAGTGAGCATGCGGATGAGTTTCGCCGGACCGTTGGGACCCGGTTGCTTTCTGCGCATCGGGGGGTGCGTGATTTCGAGATTCAGCTCAATGAAGAAAAGATTCAGGAGCAGCGCAAAGCGATGGTGGGGTTGCAGGCGGTGCTCTGGAGCATTGCGGTTATCTCGCTTGTGGGTGGTGGAGTTTCGATCATGAATATCATGTTTGCCACAATAGGGGATCGTATACGGGAGATAGGGATCCGCAAGGCTCTGGGGGCTCGTCGGGCCGATGTATTCGTACAGTTTTTCACCGAAGCGATACTGGTGTGTTTTGTGGGTGGAACGCCGGGGCTTTTGCTTGGTCTTGCGGTCACCTCATTTCCACCGGGAATATTCCCGTTTACGCCACGCCTGACTATAATGGATTACTTTATCGCGTTTTGCTTTACGGTAGTATCGGGAATGATGAGCGGGCTGGTTCCCGCCCTGAAAGCCAGTGGAATGAGGCCCGTGGATGCACTTCGATACTGAAAGACATTCTGTTTTCGGTCGTGTGATCGGCGCACTGGGTGGAGCGACTGGTGCACTCGTGGTCGGAATTCGGATGGCTCTGGTGGAGATGAACGCACACAAACTTCGGTCCATGCTTTCGCTTCTGGGCGTATCGCTGGGTGTTGCCTCCCTGGTGGCGATGTTGACATTGATCGGGGGAATCGATGTATTCCTCAATGAGAAAATGTCGGAATGGATGGGTACGGTCTGGTTTTCCGAAGAAGACCCCAATGAGGATCAGGAGAGTGCCTGGTCGAGATCACCGGGACTTCGGTTCAGCGACGGAGCGTATCTGGTCGGTGAAAGCTCCGATGCGGCGGCACACAAGAAGTCGATTCGTGACTGGGATCCTGTTTTCGTGCATGGCGTGCGTGATCGGGGTCGAGTCGAGGGGCTCGATCAGTCGGCATTCGAGCCCGACCGGGAACACATTCGTATTGCACAGGGAAGGTGGTTTTCTCAGAAGGAATACGAGCGCGGCAACCGTGTTGCTATCCTTTCATGGGATATGGCGGAGCGAATCGTGACGAAAATGCGAAGTCTTGGGCGCCGGGACACGACCCTGATTGGTAAATGGGTCCGGTATGAGCGCGAGAAATTCCGGATTGTCGGTATTTACGAGCCGGTCGATCCGGATTTCCGTCCGTGGCATCTTCGGCGCCGCATCGCCATACCTCTTCGTGCGGTCATGACCTATGTGACCGGCATGGATCCCGACCCCGGCAGACTGGAAATGACGGTCAGCGATGTGGACAGCGTTGTGGAGCAGGCCCAACGGATCGCCCGGGTTCTTCAGGCAAGACATCGGGGAGTGCGTGATTTCGAATACCGCACTGCGGACTGGCTCGAAGAAATGAGCAGTATGCTCGGCAATGTGAGTCTATTGATGTCGATTGTGGCGACGGTGTCGCTTCTGGTTGGCGGGCTGAGTATCATGAATGTCATGTTGTCCAGTGTTTCGGAGCGCATATACGAAATAGGCATTCGAAAGGCCCTCGGTGCCCGGAACAGTTGGATATTCGTGCAGTTCATTGCTGAGACGACCACCCTGAGTTTTGCAGGCGGTTGTGTTGGAATTTTCCTGGGAATGACGCCGGTATTGTTCTCCGAGCCGATCAAAAAAGCCACCGATGGGGTAATCGATCCAACCGTGCTTCCTGCCCATGTCGCTTACGTGTTTGCGGTGCTCACGGTAATCGGTATCGTATTCGGGCTCTATCCGGCAATCAGGGCAACTCGACTCAATCCTACCGAAGCTCTCCGGTATGAATAATTTTTTTTGCTTCGGCATGTATGCACAATACATTTTGTCTCGTAGTTCCCTTCTTCGGTGAAGGGAAAGCCCTGAACCATTACGTACCCGGCACAATGCCGGAAGAGTGTCATGAAAACGCGTTTCCTCTTTTCGCTGCTACTGTTTTTTTTCGCAGCATCTGCTGTTCTTGCCGAGCACAACTTCAATATTAAAGAAGTTCGGGTTACTCCCAAAGGAACATTGCTGGGTGTCGTACTGAACCTGCATGCATTCGATGTAACTATCGATGCGGATGGGACGGTGCAGGACTGCCGTGTCACCATTCTCGGTGACGGTCCTCTGGAGTATCGTTTCCTCGACGACAAAATCGAGAAAGTACAAAAGGGACTCGTTGCCTGCGAATTCGAAGGATCGCGGGTGGTGCGGGTCGGGGATTTTGACTTTCGCTACGAACATTCCGAAACCAAAAAGGTGACCAGTATCGGCGATACACTCATTACCTATCGTTCAGTCGGTGGTAAAGAGGGGCCGATTGAG
>JBEPYC010000268.1:0-381 GCA_041641555.1 Chitinivibrionales bacterium
TGTGTTCAAAGTGCACCATCGTAGATTACACTTGAGCTTTGATACAACCACACTGACTTTGCATTCTTTCGTAAAGTAAGTTGGTTCAAGGGATCACTTGCCGACAACACCATTCGGCTGGCATGCCTAAAGCTCATGCATATTGCCGAAAAGTTGACCAGCCACGCAAAGAAAACGGTGGTTAAAGATTCCGCCAATGGGCGCACCCTGGCGCTATTGAGACTGCTGCAGTTTCTTGATTCTAAACGAAAAGAGGTGTTGTGCAAAAAAACTTCCACAGGTATCATCAGATAATGAACCTGATGTAAATAGTTTACCGCATTTTGCAAATTATTGTGCAAAGTTCAGATTAAGATTTCGCAGGGCCTATTTTATTGATAT
>JBEPYC010000268.1:391-6066 GCA_041641555.1 Chitinivibrionales bacterium
ACTTTGGGACGACCTCCAAATATAAAACACCACGTCGCGGTCGTCGTGCTTCTCGGTGCAGGCGGCATCTCTGGTCGGGGACCCGTATATAATTAAGATTTCGCAGGGCCTATTTTATTGATATGATCAGATCATTATCCACCACGGATGGCTCATGAAACACAAAAGGATTGGTGCGGCAGCTGGAATGGTGATTGCCGCAGGAGTAGTGGCAGCTCTGGTTACAGCCGTGGTAACTGTTTCCAGGCGGGCTGAAGTGACCTCGATGCTGGAAGGGCTCTCGACCGAAGAAATTGGGCCACTTCTCAGCCGTGACGCTCATCCGCTGGTCAAAGGGCTCCCGATCGCTCTTCGTAGTGAGGACCGGGGTGTGCGACTCAAAGCGGTATGGGCTATGGGCCAGCGGGGGGATCTACAGTATGTCGATGACCTGGCGGCGGCACTGTCGGATAAGAGCAAGCTGGTGCAGGATGCCGCGGAAAAAGCTCTTCGGAAGATAGGACCTGCGGTAGCACCTCTTCTGGTCGAGCATATAAGGAGACTTGATATTGCAGTCAATGCTCAACGGTTTGGAATGCTTCTTTCGGGTTTCAACGCCGACAGCCAGGTCGAGTCGCTGCTCGGACTACTTCGGTCTTCCAATATGGACTCCCGTCGATATGCTGCCGTGGTTCTTGGCTATCTTGGGCATCCCCGGGCCGTACCATCACTGGCAGAGGCCTTGCAAGACAGTAGTGATGTGGCAGAGAAGGCTGCTTTTGCTCTGGGCCAAATAGCTGGTTCGGTTTCGAATTCGGCGGTTCCTGCGCTCATCGAAGCTCTTGATGAAGAGCGGGACCTGCGGGTAAGGCGCAATGCAGCCTGGGCCTTAGGAGAAATCGGAAGCAACGAAGCGGCAAATACTCTTATTCATGCATCGGAATCCCGGGATACTTCGCTTTCGATTCGCTCCTTAGAGAGTCTTGGCAAAATGGCCTATTCTCCTGCTGCTCCGCATATTGTAAGGGCGGTTGCGGAAAAAGGACCGTTCTGGGACAATCATCGCACACGATTGGAATCGGCACTGGTCTCGATATTCGAGTCCTCCGAAACCACACTTGGTGAATACATTGCCCATCCTGATGCCGATGTGCGCCTGCTTGCCGTCCGGGCTGCTGCGAGGTCTCCCCAAAGCTTTGTCGAGGAGCTGAGCGCGGCCGCTAAAAAAGGTGAATACGCTACACGAAAAGTGGCAATAGCGGCCCTGGGCAAAGTTGGTCCCAGGGCACTTCGCCCTCTTCTGGAAGTCGTTACCGAAGACAACTTCTATGTTCAGCGTGATGCCGTAAGGGCATTGGGAAGAATCGGTGATCCTCGTGCTTTCATCGCATTGCTTCGTGCCGCAGCAGGAAGATCGAAATTCTCGGAATTCCAGAACCGGACGGTCCGGATGGATGCCATTCATGCGATGGGGAAAATGGGGGACAGGCGAGCGGTTTCTTATCTCAGAGAGGTGCTCGAACGCGAAGACGATCGGGCAGTGAAATGCGCCACAATCGAGGCTCTCGGTACACTCGGAGATACTGCGGTTGCTGCAGATCTGACAGAAATACTGAGCCTTCCGGACTCAGTCATGGCAGGACGCATTCAGGATATCTACGAGTGGGACACCCGGGTGTGCGCTGTCCGGGCTCTGGAGAGAATCGGCGGACCCGATGTGATCCCCGAAGTTCGCGGGCTTCTGGACAGCCAAAACCACGAACTCCGTGCCGCTGCGGTGAGCACACTTATCCAGTTAAAAGACACTTCTTCGGTGGAAACCTTTAGAGATCTTTCTGATGACAGAAACCCTTCGGTAGCCGCTGCCGCACAGCGGGCTCTCAAAGTTTTGGAGAAGGATGCGGAATGAATCTGCAGGCATGCTCCTGGAATTTACACACGCCCTGGCTGCATTGATGAACCAGACAACCGGTTCTCGAAAAGCCCCTACGGCAACGCTATGCCCATTTCTCTGAATTCTCTGTTTACGATTTCTGCCCATCCCCGGTTGGCTCTGGGGTTGGCGGGACTTGGGTGAGTTATACGGCCGATTTTGTACTGCTCCGCCATATTTCCCAGGGCTTTCTGAATTCTTCCTTCGGCAAATTTCCCCACACCAACCACATGCCTGGGCGACAGGGTCTCGATGTCTTCCCGAAGAGCCTTGTCGCAGGCCTGGTGAAGCCGCTCGACCATCCCGTTGGGAAGTTTGTCGGGAGTAAGGTTCTTTCCGTTTTCATCGTAGAAAATAAGAGGGCAGTAATTGATCACGAAAAAGCGGGAAAAGAATTTCTCAGGAGACGTAAAGGTATCCGCAGCCCATCCCCACAAGCGTTTTCCGCTTGCTTCACTTCTCCCGCATTCGAATCCATGGACCGGGCGTTTTTCGTGAATACATTCAGGGGTGCCGACATGGCCGGTGATTTTCATCCAGTCCTTCACCGAATGGATTTCGCCAAACGGAACACCGGTCTGGGCCATACCCCACGGGCCGGGGTTCATACCCACCAGAAGAATTTCCTTTGAACCGGAACCGAAGCGTGTAAGGTACGTCTCATAAGGCTCCCGGGCATACGAAAGCGGATTATACACGCATGAAACCGGCTTCTGAAAGCGTAATGCCCCGATTGTGCGTGACAGCTCGCGAGATATTTCGACCAAATCCATGAAAACTGACCTTTTGAAGACTGAAATGGCCGGGGCCGGTCCTGTCCCGGTAAAATGGAAGAAAAAAGTGAACTCGGAAAATAGCATATGAATACTTCTGGACAGGAATTTGGTCTTTCTCAAGCGACCTGCCGGGCACTATTTTTCCCCCTTGCTTTTACTTCGCTCGATGTGCCGCGTGGATTTGCGGAGCCCGCAAAATGTTTTTTCGGTTCCAAATGAAAGGACAAGCATGCCCGATCTGAGTACCGCGTATCTGGGCTTATCTCTGCCCAATCCAGTAATAGTTGGCAGCTCCGGCCTGACTTCGTCGGTTGAACAAGTACAGCAGATCGAGCAGGCTGGTGCCGGTGCAGTTGTGCTTAAGTCGGTATTCGAAGAGCAGATCCGCCATGAAACCCAAGAGAGAATGGACGAATCGGAACTCGGACTGCACCCCGAAGCCTCGGAGTATCTGTCTTCGATTTCCCGTGACTACAGTCTGCACGAGTATTTGAAACTGATCGAAAGATCCCGGAAAAAAGTCTCCATACCGGTGATTGCATCGGTGAATTGTGTCTCCGGTACAGAATGGGTGAGTTTTGCGCATCAGATAGAAGGCGCGGGTGCGCAAGCGCTTGAACTCAACGTTTTACCAACCGATTATGCCGATAGAAATCCTCGGACGCTTGAACACGATTATCTCAGGATAGTAGAAAAAATCCTCGATACGACCTCTTTACCCATTGCGCTAAAGATCGGTGCTGTGTTTACCAACATTCCACAAATGCTTGCCACGCTGTCGTCGACGGGTATCGCTGGATTGACGATGTTCAATCGGTACTGGTGTCCTGATATCGACATCGAGAAGGTCCAGCTTGTTTCGGGTGATGCCTTCAGCAGTGGGGAAGACCTCGGAACCACTCTCCGATGGGTTGGGTATGTATCAAACTTCCTGGACTGTGATATCGCCGGCTCCGGAGGCGTTCACGACAGCGCTGCGGTTGTAAAAATGCTGCTTGCGGGTGCGACGGTGACTCAGGTGGTCTCAGCCCTGTATCGAAACGGTGTGTCATATCTGACTGAGATAGTCGATGGGCTCGAGCGCTATCTGAAAGAACACAACACCAGGAGCGTAGACCAGATTCGCGGTGTTCTGGCGGCAAAAAACGAAGAGGAACGCCGTCAGTTTGGCAGGACGCAGTTTATCAAATACTATGCCGAGCTTGAATAGTATCAATAGAACGTGAAAAAAATCGCTCTGGGTGGTGTGGAGAGCGGACGTACACCGTGCGCCTGAGTGCGTGTCGAGCGCCATCGACGGCTTCGTTGTGGCGTCACATAAAAGACCGGCTTCCGCGAGGATGCAGGCCCGCAGGCAGTTCAAACAAAGAAATCCCGAATGCAGTCGTTACGATTTTAAACAAGGAGACCCTATGACATATTCAATAATAGACGGCAAAAAAATCGCCAGTGAAATGCGTACGGAGATCGGGGAAGAGGTAAAAAAACTCAAGGATGCACAAGGTGTCACCCCGGGACTTGCAGTAGTTCTGGTAGGGGAGAACCCGGCTTCCGAGGTCTATGTGCGGATGAAGGGTAAGGCCTGTGAAAAACTCGGACTCTACTCCGAGCAACATACTCTTCCCGCGGACACAACAGAGGAAGATCTCCTGAGTCTGGTAGAGAGCCTCAATAACGATTCCAGAGTCCACGGCATTCTCGTGCAGCTTCCTCTTCCCAAACACATCGATGAAACCAGGGTCGTAAATGCCATCTCCCCGGAGAAGGATGTCGATGGGTTTCATCCGGTTAACATGGGCCGGCTTCTTATCGGTCAGGATTGTCTCAAACCCTGTACTCCTCACGGAATACAGGTGCTCCTGGGAAAATCAGGTATTGAGACACGCGGAAAGCATGTGGTGATCGTAGGCCGAAGTAATATCGTCGGGAAACCAATAGCAGCAATGCTGGTTCAAAAGGCCGAATTCGCCGATGCTACGGTGACGGTGTGTCATTCCAGGACACCCGATCTCGGAGCAATCACCCGTCAGGCCGACATACTCATTGCCGCGATCGGTCGACCAAACCTGGTGACTTCGGATATGGTGAAAGAGGGGGTGGTGGTGATCGATGTCGGGGTGAACCGGGTCGATGATCCGGGTACTGAGAAGGGCTACAAACTTGTGGGTGATGTCGATTTCGATGGGGTTGCGCCGCGGAGTCGAGCTATCACTCCTGTTCCCGGGGGGGTAGGTCCGATGACGATAACCATGCTTTTGTCCAACACGGTGAAAGCTGCGCGCAAATCTGTATCCTAAGCGTTTTCCCAAGCTGAACTGCCACTCCTTTCTGCTGCATCTGATGGAGAGCCAACCGGGAGCGTAAGGGCAGCCCGAAGCCCTGCTAAGTCTTTGAGCGAATTTTTGTTGCGCAGAATTCGACGCTACAGTATTTTGTCTTTAGTTGAAGGAGGAGGAGGCCATCGGGTGTTGCCGGTCATAGTGTCGTTTACTGACTGCGTACGGCCGTATTTCTCTTCAAAGGCATTCTCGTTGTAGCTTGACTTGGCGCATGGTCCGGTGTGTTTCAGTGCTGCAAAAAAAACGGAAATGCTGTTTCCGATTATCCCACCAGAACGACATCGCCTTTGACCTTGGTTATAACTCGTTGTATAATGAGAATATGACGTGGGAATGGTATATGAAAGGAACTCAATGAAGCGCGTTCCGTGGTCTGTTGTTATTTCATCCGCTGATTCAAGTCGATCTACCAAATGCTGGCGAATGGGGCCCTGGGTTGGTGTGTTACTCCTGGTCATGATACTTGCGGGAGGGATCGGGCTTGGAAGGGCTGTCTACTTTGGTATTCGCTGTGCCTGGACGGCAGTTGAGCTTGAGGGTGAAGAAAAGAAAAACAGCAACCTGATGAACATACTTGCTTTTCTTGAAGAGCTTTCCGAACAACAGGCCGATCGGATAGAGCGACTGGTTGCGTTTGAAGACAAGACG
>JBEPYC010000269.1:0-6051 GCA_041641555.1 Chitinivibrionales bacterium
ATCTGGAGGACTTTGATAATATCTCCCGAGGCCAGAGGCGCCTGCTCTTCCACCCGATGACCATCCGTAAGGCAAACGGAAAACTCACGTCACCGATACCCGTTCTCCGGGGCGAGACTCTTGCCCAGCTCTGCAGGGTTTCATGGGATTTGATCGAAGGAATACCCGCCGGCTCACGGATGGATTTTGGCAGAAGCGTTCGTATTCCCCTGGGACCAAATAACGACCATATAATCACCTATTTCGGTCCAAGAGGAAAGCCATTTTCCTATTACAGTTACTACGATATCCTGAGCGAACGGATCAAAGGGAACCTCGAAGGAAAGATTTTCATAGTAGGATCAACGCTTCCGGACTTGTTCGATATCAAGCCGGTGCCTCATGATAATACCTATCCGGCCGTAGAAATCCATGCTTCGCTAATCAATTCTTTTCTGACCAACACGTTTGTCACCAGATTGGACATGTGGCAGAATTTTCTCATACTGCTTCTGGTCAGCATAATTATCGGATTTGTATCACTCATGCTCAAGCCACTTCACGGGGCGATCCTGAGCCTTCTCGCCGTATTCGGATACTTTCTTGTGGCCATGATGCTTTTTGGCACCTATCACCTCTGGATAGACATTGCCCGGCCCGTTTCGGCAATCGTGATCACCTTCACCGCGGTAATGGCCTACCGTTATGTTACCGAAGAAAAGGATCGGAAGTTTCTTCAGACGACTTTCAAGCAATACCTTTCTCCTGAGCTTATCGACATGATGTACACCAACAAGCAGATGCCCATGCTCGGAGGAGACGAAGGTGTACGGACGGCGTTTTTCACCGATATCCAGAGTTTTTCGACCTTTTCGGAGAAACTGGGCTCTCCCACACGCCTGGTCGACCTCCTCAACGAATATCTGACCGCCATGACCGATATTCTTCTGGCTCACTACGGCACACTCGACAAATACGAGGGCGATGCCATTATCGCCTTTTTCGGTGCTCCAATGGCCATGGAAGATCATGCGCAACAGGCCTGCCTGACGGCGATCGACATGCAGAACAAACTTGGCGAGCTTCGCCGGAAGTGGTCTTCGGAAGGAGACACGTGGCCAAAGATCGTTCACGAGATGCGGATGCGCATCGGTATTAACTCCGGGCCGATCATGACAGGAAACATGGGCTCAAAATTGCGTATGAATTATACTATGATGGGCGATGCGGTGAATGTGGCGGCCCGCCTGGAAAGTGCTGCGAAGCAATATGGTGTATATACCATGTTCAGTCAAAGCACGTATGATCTGGTGAAAGACGATTTCGAAGCACGGCAGCTGGATAAGATAACTGTTGTGGGGAAATCCGAACCCGTTGTAGTTTATGAACTACTGGCAAAGAAAGGTGAGCTAAGCCCGGACACAGAAAAACTGGTAGAAACCTACCGTCAGGGCTTACAACTTTTCTATTCCCAGGAGTGGGACAAGGCAGTAGAGGTTTTGCGAAAATCCGAAGAGCTCGAACTATTTCGTCATATAGCACCCAAGAATATGAGCCCGAGCACGAGGATCATCCAATACTGCGAATTGTACAAAGCGAATCCGCCAGGACCCGAGTGGGATGGAGTGATTCGTCTGACTTCAAAATAAAGGAGATGTGTCATGATCGGGAAAGTGATCTTATTGCCCTTCTGGATTGTTAAGAACACCCTATCACTGGTTTTTGGTATTGCCAAACTGGTTGTAGGGACCATTACGGGAGCGGCTGGCTTCCTTTTCCGTCATGTGCTCGGGACGGTCTTTGGCGCACTGGTCGGGCTACTGCTGGGCAGTAAACACATCGGAATCAGAATTTTTCCTGGCAAGAAAAAGAAAAAAATAGCTCGCAAAGTAGGTCTGAAAAAAAGCTGATCGCGGGGCAATCACCGGGAAATCAAAGGATTCCCGTAGCAGTATAGACACCCATGAGGGCAGGGATCTGAATAACTTCCAATATCTCTGCTCTCGTAGCATCCACATCCCGTTCGGGTGGGTTTTGCTTTGAGCACCCGGTGCACGCCAAACCGGTCGGTTGCTGCCAGCACGCTCTCATCGACACAGCCGGCCGTCTGAATCCCCGGCACCGCTTGCGGAATTTCTTCATTGCAGCAGTTGAACAAACCGACGCTTTCGGAAGATGCCGCTTTGAGCATATCGCCTGCAATCGCAATCCGCTGATGCTCCTTCAGTGGACGAAAGGCAATACTCCTGCCAGCGAGTTTCCTGTAGCCGGTCAAGAACGAAAAATAACAGCGTTTGATGCCAATCGATGCTACTTCTTTGAGCAGCTCGTAAAACGGCAGATCATTTCTCCTGCATTCCCCGGAGCTGTCGATAAACTGGCAGACCGGATCAAAACGCCACAAGACTCGCTCTGCCCCGACTTCATCACACAGTATTCGGAGCGTATCCAGGCGTGTGCGAATTGATGGGACAAAGGGTTCAAGTTCCGGACAGTTATTAATAGTGAAATGGAATACGGTGTTGTTCGATCGAATCAGCGGCCGGAATTCGGGATGAGCGATAAAAGAAGAGAAATCTTTGGACCAGAAAATATACCCCAGAACATCCTCGGGCCTCAAAGAAACCGTATAAGCCCGCCCATACCCTCCATCATAGGTAATCTCTCCTTTGCGCACGGCTTGGAAAAAGTGCTCGGTGTGGAACCGGGGAAGATCTGTTCTACGCGAAGCAGAGATGTACTGGGGTTTTCCGGACATGCTTGTAGTACGGCTGCGAATCGCAGTATTGTCCAACAAAATTCATGAAAACGCCGGAAAAACCACGAAAAGCCTGCGGCCCGGGAATTCTTCCGGGCCGCACCAAAACCAAATCCGGCAGAACCGGATGTTTGAAGCCTATTGATGAAGGAGTTTTCTAAAAATCAAACCCACCATCAGTGCCGAAGTCTTCGGTTTCCGACTCGGGTTCGTATGCTGGGGGGCTCTGGTCGGGGATCGAAGGAGTCGTTTCCGGTCGGCGCATCTCGCCCCCGCCGAAATCGAATGTCAGCGTTCCTTCTGCAACGGGAGGCCCTGCTACCAGGCCATCCCAGCCGGAGAGCCTCGTTACAATATCGAACCTCCATCCACCTCTGCGGAGACCAAGTCCCACCGTGGGATCGACCGACGTCACCGTATTGCTTCCGTTGATTCTGGTTTGCTCGGTGGAAACGTCCGTGTTTATCGACTGATCACTGAACTGCACCTCAAGCCCGGCACGACCAATCATCTGATCAAAAATCCATATATTCATGAGAGGTTTTTCAAGTCCTGCATGGAGGAAATGCAACCGATCAATAGTACTCTCTTCTTCCGTCTGAGAATTCTCTGAAATGATATCCAACGAAAAATCGTACTGCGCAACCCAGAGCAGATCGCCCAGTGCCTGGCCCACAACCCCAGCGTAGATATCGACGAAGTGTGCTGGATAGGAGGAACTCGTCTGACTTACCCCTCCTTCGGTTGTACGAAACTGGTAGCTTTCGTGCGCATAGAACGCTCCCACGATTAAGCTCAGGTCATTGAGTTCAAAAACGCCATCGAGCCCACCAAGCAGCAGGAAGTTCTCCTCTGTTTCCAACTCGTCGGTGCTTGCCGCTCCGCCTCCCTGAGGGATAGTCTCTGATTTGGCATATATCCCGGGCAATCCGAGCCCGAGCAGAGGTGACAGCGTGATTCCATCGAGATCGATATTGGCATTCACCACAGTACCCACATTATAAATGCGTGCCGAAGCATCCTGATTATCATCGTTTGAGGATTCGAATGTGTACTTGCTCAGAGCCAGTTCACCGAATATATCGAACCCAAGCTGGATAGCCCCAAGATCAATACCCAGAATCACGTGGGGGATACGGGGAAATGCAGTTCCATCCGGCAGATCCGGAGGAATAGTACCGTCCTGCAGGTCATCGAATGCATCGATGGCATTGGCATAAAAATCACTGCGCAGGAAACCGGGATGATTTCCAATGCCCCCCAGCGTCAGCAGGTCTCCCATGCGCTTGGATGCAATCACCAGTCCCAGCCCTCCCCCGCCGGTTGCCTGAATCTGATCGGGGTAATAGACAATGTCTGCCGGTGATCCAAGAACTCGAGCGTAATCTTCGATTATACCGCAGCTTCCCATGGCATCAATACGCGCATTCTGCGCCTGACCCAATGAGACCGTTCCCAGTAGAATCAATCCCCCTGCAAGTATCCGCATCACGTGCATAGACGACCTCCTGTCGAGAATGATAAGGTAGCATTTTCCCGAAACCAGACGAGATAGGGAATATACTCGCAGGGGTTTGGGCACGACAATGTTTCTCCAGCGGATTCATTTCTGATTCTGCTCCACTATTTCATGTCATCGACTCCGACGACCCCGGCAAGTATTTATTCTCCCATCACCTGCACATGAATTTTCCGGTGCCTTCCCCGGTTATCATGGTCGATAACTATTATCTGCTGCCACGTTCCGAGCACAAGGCAGCCGCCACTCAATGGAACGGTAATCCCGGGCCCCATAAATGTCGCACGGATATGAGAAAACCCGTTATCGTCACCCCAGGTTTCGGAATGGCGGCTGTGCATCTTACTGGATGCAAACTTCTCCAGCTGGTCCTTGAAGTCCTCTACCAGAGCGGGTTCGAATTCGATGGTGGAAATCGACGCTGTCGAGCCAACGGCAAAAACGTGCACCAGACCATCGTTTATTCCGGACTCCCCAACCACCTCGCGAACATCGTCGGTAATGTTATGAATGTCGGAATATCCTCTTGTTTGTACTGTTATCTGCCTCCCTGAAACCATTGCATTACCTCCTATGAAACATGTGCAAGAGCAAGTAGCCAGCCTCGATCACCGACCGTGCGAGACATGTATTTTGAAAAAAAATAGACCATAGAGTCCCACAGGTAGTACAATATAAGACTATGCTCATGAATGATTTAGCTTCCTCCCGATTCGACGATACCGCCAAAGAAGAAGTCCGCACAAGGATCGACATCGCCGATGTCGTCGGGCGATACGTCGCATTGAAACCTGCGGGCCAGAACCTCAAGGGTCTTTGCCCTTTCCACAAAGAAAAAACGCCATCCTTTACCGTTAATCCCTCCCGAGGTTTTTTTCACTGTTTTGGGTGTGGAAAAGGAGGAGACGTTTTTACATTTGTCTCGGAAATGGAAGGAGTGGGGTTTCCTGAAGCACTCTCGATGCTGGCAGAAGAGACCGGAGTCGCTCTCAAAAAGGCCACTTCCGATCCACACGCCAGCGCACCGGATTCGTCGGGACCCAGAATCTCGAAAACCGACCTTCTGCGCATTCACCAGATAGCAGCTCGTTTTTTCTACGACTCGATGAGAAGATCTCAGGAAGCCATAGCATATCTCAAAACACGCGGGCTTCGCCCGGAAATCGTTCGGGAATTTCTGGTGGGATATGCACCTGAAGGGTGGTCCGGACTGATCGATTACGCAGGTGACCTCTCGGTAAGTGATGATCTGCTCGTTGCCTGTGGGCTGGCGCTTCGAAAGACAGAAACCTCGCGACCGTATGATCGATTTCGCGAGCGCATAATCTTCCCTATTTTCGATCTGTCGGGACGACCGATTGCTTTCGGCGGAAGAGGGATGCATAAAGATGCGCAACCTAAATATCTCAACAGTCCCGAAACGGCCCTTTACCGGAAAAGCAAAACCCTTTATGGCCTCCATGCAACACGGACAGACATAAAAGAGACCGGTGAAGTTCTGGTAGTCGAGGGATACATGGATTTCCTTGCACTTTACCAGGAAGGTATCCGTAATGTCGTTGCAACATGCGGAACTGCCCTGACCGCCGATCATGCTCAAATTCTCGGTCGATTCGCACCTCGAATCACACTGGTATTCGACGGAGACACAGCAGGACAAACCGCTGCGCATCGTGCCTCAGAGGTGCTGGCACCGTTTCCTCTCGACGTCCGGGTTCTCATATTGCCTGAAGGGGAAGACCCTGATACGTTCGTTCGTTCAAAAGGAACCCAAGAATTCAGGAAACTCGTTGCC
>JBEPYC010000270.1:0-6030 GCA_041641555.1 Chitinivibrionales bacterium
GGCTTCGCCCCACCAGAAAACATGCCAGCTCGATACCTGTGTACCCCCCGCCAATTACCACGATCCTCGGTTTACTTTCCGAAGACACATAACGGGGGTAACTGTCTCTGATCGATCGGGCCGATTCCAGAGAGTCTATGACATGAGTTTTCAGGTGAGAAAACGGCTTTGGTGGGGCAACGGCTTTGGAACCGCAACAGAGAATCAACTTATCGTAGGCAAACTCATCGGAGTCCCGGTATACCGTCTTGCTGTCGAGATCAATCCGATCCACTGCACCCGTTTGAACCTCGACATTCCCGGGTACGCACAATCGAAGATCTTCTCGGACCCGCTTCTCGGGGATTGAATCCGCTGCGACGTCCGGAAGCGCATTTGTCATTGCCGAGTACGGATTGGCATCCAGAAGAATCACCGAATCCCGCTTCGATACCCGTTCGAGCTGCAGCGCAGCATTGCGCCCGGAAAACCCTCCTCCCACGATCACGACTTTCATGTGACAGGTATCTCCTTGCGTTTCTGATCGATTACCGATGTAATTAAGTCGGCCAACAGTGGTTCGCTCTGAAAGGAGCTGGTTGCCGGATCGCTCAGGATCTCAAGAGCCTTGTCGCGCTGTTCGGTTACATACACACCGACTATCCGATCGAGGCGTTTGGCGCTCACCAACTCCCTCAGGGTGCTAACCATCCTGGCGTCCGGCTCTCTGGACTCATCGAGCCGCTCCAGGAACATTCGTTCATGAGTGGTACACCGTCGGCTGAGAAGGAGAATTGGTAAGGTCTTTATTCCTCCCGAAAGATCCCGCAAGCAGGTGTCTTCACGCTGGTCGAGCCTCTCCGTGAGCTGTGCATAATCATCGGCAAGCTGAAAAGCTACCCCAAGCTTCACGCCGGCTTCATACAATCTGCTGGTCATTTCCTGCGGTGCCCCGGCCAACGTAGCGCCACTACTCAGTGGAGCCGCAAAGCTGTAGTGCCCGGTTTTCAGCTCATACACATGTGCAACTTCTTCAGGAGTGATTTCACCGAATCGACGATTTGCCAGGAGAATCTCTTTGAAGCGACCAGCACCGGCAAGCACGGTGGCGTGGGAAATAGTCCTGAGCGCCATCTGAACCAGTTCCGGCTCTACGCGCACCCCAAGAAATGCATCTATCGCACTGGCATAAATCGCATCTCCGGTCAGCAGGGCAAGACTTCTTCCTTCTTCAGGGTTTTCCAGGGCAAACATCCCAGTCATTGCCGTATGCATAGGAAGACGGTCACGCCGTACATTCCACCTGTCGGCTACATCATGGTGCGTAATAATCGCTTCGTTAATAAGCTCAACGGCAAGAGCCGCGCGGAACAGCCCGTTTGCCGCGCGCTGTGAGTTTCCGAAATACCCCGCCAGAAAAAACAACGACTGAGTTGCATCCCGTGCCGAGGCAAGCGAGTCGCTGATCTGCATCAGCAGTTCAGCAGGGAGCCCGTGCTCCTGGATAAGCGCAGAAAGCTCCGCTACAAACAGATCCCGCTCCTCATCGACCGCCGCACGTAGGTAGTCGAGTTCGGAAAGACCGGTAATTTCGCCGCCGGACTCCCCTGTGGCAGGAGAAACTGTATTCATCTGTCGACCCTTTCTCTCAGACGCACTTTGAATCGACTCCGCACCTTCAGGCCCATTTTTCTACGTAACCCCGGGACTGAATCATTCTGTCTGCGCCGTTTAATCGCTAAAATTATCGCCTTCGGGAATCCTTCTTCCCACCAGCGAGAAAGAAACAAGGGACGCGCATTTCTTGAAAGTCTGAAATAGCGCGTCCTCGCAACGTCCAACCATCCGCCATATTAAATTAGCAAATAAAGTGCCACGAACAGGCTTGTTCGTAAAGCAAAGGAACGCGGGAGGGGTAGAGTATTCTTGATCAGTTGTGTTTTATTGAGAGACGGAGAGAGTGATCAGCCGCAGATATCTTTGTATCTGTCGAAATCGATCCACTGATCGGTCACACAGGGGCCTGGTGTCCGACCGGGTTTGTAGGTAGTGAAATCCGTCCGGGAAAGGATAGGTTCGAGGATTTTCCAGGACAATTCAGTTTCCTGGGCACCAACAAACAACGTTCTATCCCCCTTTATGGCATCAAGCAGAAGCCGCTGATACGCTTCGGGGATTTCTTCTTTGGCAAAGGCATCACGGTAACAGAAAGCCATGCTCGTGTCCCTGATCTGAATTCCTTCACCCGGGTTTTTACTGGATAAATCAAGGATAATGCCCTCTGATGGCTGAATCTTGAAAATGATCTGATTGGAAGGGAGATCTCCGTCCTTGTTGAAAAGAAGCCGCGGCAGACTTCGGAACCTGACGCCGATTTCCGTCCCTTTCCGTCCGAGGGCCTTACCGGTGCGAATATACACAGGCATACCGGTCCACCGGAAATTGTCGATCGAAAGCTGCAGTTCAGCGTAGGTTTCGGTTGTTGAATCCGGCGCCACTCCTTTCTCATCCCGATACCCTTCGTATTGCATCCGGCACATCTTTTGTACTTTCATCGTCTTGAGCAGCGCGGTTTTCTGAGCCCGGATATCCTCGGCATCCAACGAGACCGGCGGCTCCATGGTAAGCAGGCTGAGCAGCTGCATCAGGTGGTTCTGCACCATATCGCGGACTATCCCTGCCCCATCGAAATACTGCGCCCTGTTCTCGACCTTGCCGCTCTCAAAAGCGTTGATCTGGATCGATTCGATATACCGGCTGTTCCAGACCGGATAGAACACAGAGTTGGCGAAACGAAATACCAGAATGTTTTGTACCGCTTCTTTGGCAAGATAATGATCGATCCTGAAAATCTGATGCTCTTGGAAACCCCGGGACAGACGGGTATCCAGTTCACGAGCCGAGGCAAGATCGTAGCCAAACGGTTTTTCGATAATCAGCAGCGCCTCTTCGCCGAATCCCTCGCGTTTCAACTCCTCGGCCATCGGGGCGTAGGCTTTGGGAGGAAGCGCCAGAAAGAAAATCAGGCGGGAAAACTTACCTCGTTTTCTGATGTGTGCACGAATCCCGGGAATCCCCTGATGATAACTGAGCAGTTGCGCAAAGTCGGGCGGAATATCGAACTTGTTCCGAAACGATTCAGTCGTGAACCCCGAACGCCCTGTGCCGATAATGGCAGATAGCCCTTTCAGCGAGCCTGTCTGATGCAGACGCGCCAGGGCGGGAATAAGCTTACGGTTGGCTAGATCGCCGGATGCACCCAGAATAACTATTGCAGAATCGGTAAAATTCATGAGCTCAAGGGTTTCTTCTGCTTTTTTGTCTTTTCGCACTTCTTATCAGGTGTTTTCCATCCTCTGCACGCTTTGCAGCGAACGTCCGAGCACCACTGGCAGAAAAAACAATCGGGACAGGGATGTTTTTTTCTCGGCTGAGCCTTGGGCCCTGTCCCGTTCATATCTTCTCTCATTTATTGCGGAGAAAATTCGTCTTTGCCTACGCCGCACTCAGGGCATGTCCAATCCTCAGGAAGATCCTCGAAAGCGGTTCCAGCTTCGATACCATTATCAGGATCACCAACTGCGGGATCGTAGACATATCCACATGCGTTACAGACGTACTTTTTCATCGGACTCCTCCAAACGAGATTCCCCGGCTTCCACCGGAATAGGTTGTAATAGAAAGCACCTGCCTGGGCAGATATACTTAAAATATGACATCAACAAGAGATTTTCTATAAATCCTCGATAACACCCCGAAGATCCTCTTCGACTTTCATCGCGACCTTGCCGAGTTCCTCGTTTTCAACCACCGCCATGGCCACGCTCGGCTTGATCGCACCAACTGCGGTTTTCCCATCTTTTTCGAATGCGATGACATTACACGGAAGCATGAGCCCGATGAATTCTTCGGCTTGAACGGCCTGGTATGCATTGGGCGGATTGCAGGCACCGAAAATCATGTATTTACCAAATTCGACACCTAACTTTTCCTTGAACTTGGCCGACATATCGATCCGACTGATTACCCCGAACCCGTGTTCCTGAAGAACAGCCGGCAGACGTTGACACACTGTATCGAAATCCTGGTCAAGTGTTTTTGTAAAACCATAGGGAATCACGACAGAACTCCTTTTTTGTTAAAACGCTCGTATCTGGCGGCACTGCGCCAATATACAATAGTCGAGTTTTCTTCAGGCGTAGTTCCGGATTCGATTTCCGGGACTTTTTACCCTTCCTGCTTTACGACGCTTTCAGTAGTGTACCGTTTCAAAAGCAGTGACAGGGTGACCACGGTTACCGAACTCATTGCCATGGCAAGACCGGCCAGCTCAGGACGAAACGTTATTCCAAAGAACGGCTTGAGAACTCCCGCCGCAAGGGGGATCAGTGCAGTGTTATACGCAAAGGCCCAGAAGAGGTTCCATCGTATCCGGTTCATGACTTTCCTGCCCAGATCCAAGGCAGAAACGACATCCAGCGGGTTTCCTTTCATCAGGATGATATCACCGGTCTCTATGGCCACATCCGTTCCCGTTCCGACAGCAAACCCTATATCCGCCTGAGCAAGCGCCGGGGCATCGTTGATACCATCGCCCACAAACCCCACGACTGCACCCTCTCTCTGGAGCCGTTGCACCTCGGCGGTTTTCTCCTGTGGTAACACCTCGGATATTACCTGATCGATCCCCAGTCGGCGGGCGACGGCTTCTGCTGTCCGGCGATTGTCACCTGTCAGTAAAACTGTTTTCAATCCCTTTTTGCGTATCCGCCCGATTGCCAAGGAAGCCGATTCTTTCAGTGGGTCGGAAACAGCGATGACTCCGATCGCCGTCCGGGCCCGCGATACGAAAAGACAGGTCTTTCCATCCTGTTCCATCCGCTCTTGAGCCTTGAAAAGCTTATCCGAAACAGTGATCTGCTGCTCTTTCATGAAGGCGCCGCTTCCTACACCCGTGAGTTCTCCGTTCATTGTCGCCCGCACCCCGCGCCCTTCGACAGTATCGAAATCCTCGACAGCCTCCAAGGAAAGCCCCCTTGATGATGCCTCACCAAGGACCGCCTCGGCCAACGGGTGCTGCGACCCCTTCTCGACACTTGCGCACACCCGCAGCAGCTCATCCTCGGTGCTCCCCTGGGCAACGATATCGGTCACCGTTGGTTTCCCTTCGGTAACGGTGCCGGTCTTGTCAAACACAAGCGTATCGATACGCTCCAGAAGCTCCAGAGACTCACCGTTGCGTACCAGTACTCCCAGCTGGGCTGCCCGTCCGATCCCGACGGTAACCGCCGTGGGCGTTGCCAATCCGAGTGCACACGGACATGCGATAACCAGAATCGCAATTAAAGTCGTCAAAGAGAAAAGAAGCGTGGCCTGACCGATAAAAAGCCACCCCAGGAAAGCCGCAATGGCAACTGCGAGTACGGCGGGGATGAACCAGGCTACGACCTTATCGGCTATTCGCTGGATATTTGGACGAGCTCCCTGCGCCTGCTGGACCATTCTGACTATCTGGGCAAGAAACGTTTCACTGCCCACGCCGGTAGCCCGAAACCTGAGGCTTCCGTTTTTTACTATTGTCCCTCCGATCACCCGCTCGCCCGGCTTGCGGTGCACCGGCACCGGCTCCCCCGTGACCATCGACTCATCGACATAACTCGAACCTTCTTCCACTTGCCCATCGACCGGCACCCGTTCGCCGGCACGCACCAGCACGGAGTCACCTTTGCTCACCTGGTCAACCCCAACCTTCTGCTCGACACCATCACGAACAACGATAGCCTCCTTGGGCTGCAAACCGACAAGCTTGCGAATGGCATCGGATGTTCTTCCCCGGGCACGGGCTTCCAGAAAGCGGCCAAGCATAAGAAACGCCGAAAGCATCAGCGACGTCTCATAGAACAAAAACTCCCTCGAAAGAATTATTCCAAACGTACCCATCAGACACGAAACGAATGCCACCCCGATTCCCATTGCGTAAATGACATCCATGGTAAGATAATGAACACGAAGCGATGCTTAGGCAGATTTGAATATCGGCGAGGATACGTA
>JBEPYC010000271.1:0-6030 GCA_041641555.1 Chitinivibrionales bacterium
CAGGTGATAGGAACCTGGTTCGCTTCGCAGGTACCGTAGAAATCATGCCAGGGGAAAGATCTCTTGGGGTCACGCTGCAGCATCGGGTCGAGCGGCTTGTAGCCCAGAGCAGTATACATCTTGATTCCGATGGCAGGAAGGTTGGGCGGGAGGTTTTTCCTATCAGCTGTTTGAATCAGGTTGAGGTTAAAGGGTGCTTTCCAATCATCAAGATTCGCCCGTGGATCATAATGGTAGAAGGAGAGCACTTGCCCATTTGATTTGTAGAAGGTTCTTGCTGTCTTCCTAATTTGTTCACGGTAGTTTTCCCATGCTTCGTGGTCCGTCAGAGAAACATGGTCATATCTCCCCCTTCGCTCGTTCCACGAACATAGCTTACCTTCCACGGATTCATATATCTGTCTCCCCTCATAGCCTCGATAGTGAGCGTAGTCCATATCCATAGGCATGTTGATCAGGAGTCGTCGTCGGTTGGCAGGGGCGCCCATGTGTTGAAGCTTCCCCGACTTGAGGGCTTCGGCAGAGACCTTTACCGCAATGTCCCCGATCTCGTCGGTTGGCCGGCAGTTCATCTGGCCAAACTCCCCAAGAACCAGTTTTCCCAACCCATCGACAATCTTCTGGTTCATGAAGGGCTGCAGTATCTTAGGAAGCTTATCGACCGAGAGCGGCAACGGAGCGCAATGTCCTCCATTTTGATGCATATGACAATCGAAACACCAGGGAATAACAATAAGCTTTGGAGGGAGCAGACGAATCTCGCGCCGACACGTTTTGATCCCTCGCGCGCATGCTTCGAATTCGAGTCTGGGTTCACCATTCCGCGCTTTCGAAAGGTCAACGATCCATTCACCAAGAGCCTCGGTTGACCCAAACCGACCCTGTACCGATGCCACGCACATCGGGCGATTTCCGGATATATCAAAAATGTCAAAATACACCGATTCGTTCTCAGAAAGTCCCTCTCCACGAGCAGACAATATGAGCGAATCTCCCTCTTGGACCGCATCGGGATCACGTCTCTTCCGGTTTTCATCCGCATGTTCAAACGATGGCGAGGTGAGTGTTATCCGCAAAATCTCGGATTCCCCAAAGTCATCCGTAACCGCGTGGCTACCGATGACTTTTTCGATCTCCTGCTGCTCGATTTCACTTCCCGCCACAAACGAATTGGCAAGGTACTTGTGCCATTCATCACGATGCCATAACTTGCCCCGGCAATATTCCCACTCGATCCATCGGTACTGCGCCCAGATTTCCACAAGATGACTGTAACGCTCAAACGCCGGATTCTTGGTCGATGGCATCAAGAAACGAACCCGCTCAAGCTTCAAAGGAGAGATGACGGTCCTGAAGAAGATCTCTTCCCTATTGGTCTTTTCTAAATACCGGGGCCAAAGCAATTCCATGCTCTCCAGTGATCGGCCACTCGAGAGAGCCGAGTACAATTCAGGAAGGAAACTGCCAAGTTCGATCACCACGCGCATCGACCGATGAAACCGTTGCCATTGCACGTCCCAACCGTTGTCGCTCATGAACCCGGATACTTCGTGCCCGAACTCAAGCCCTTCCCACAACCCGGTTCTGCCAAATCCAAGAAACGGCCCGGCAAGCTCACGGCCATTGTCGTTGATACGAATCAGTACAGGGTAAGGCATTGTTCACCAAATCTCTGCCCAAAAGGTAAAGTTTTTGAACCAGTAATATAGTTCTCAGGAAGAGCTTGTGTCTGTGACAAAAATCACAATCTGGAGGGAATTGGGGACGGGGGTGACTAATTAACTATTTTGTTTCCATGCCACGAAAACCACGACTTTCAGTTCCCGGTGCGGTGCACCATGTTATGGCTCGGGGAATCGGTGGGCGAGCGCTTTTTGAGGATGACCACGACCGACAGCAATTTCTCGCCTGGCTCGAACGGATGTTGTCGACGAACAACTACCAGTGCTATGCATGGGTTTTGATGGACAACCACTACCATCTATTGCCACGGATCTCCCACATTCCTCTTGGAGGTGCGATGAGATGGCTCAACTCCCGCTATGCAGGATACCATGGAAAGCGTCACGATCGGAGGGGATATCTCTTTCAAGACCGCTTCAAGTCGGTCGTTACCCAAGACCAGGGCTATGTGGAGCGGCTGATACGCTACATTCACCTCAACCCGGTACGTGCCGGCATCTGCCGCAACCTTGACGAGCTTCGGCGCTATCCCTGGTGTGGACACGGAGCACTCATGGGCGATTTCGATTGTCCGTTTCTGAATGTTGATGACGTGCTGCGAAGGTTCGGGAATACGGTGGGTAAAGCACGCGAGGGATACCTGCGCTTTCTTGAGGATGGGCTTGACACTGATACCGACGATGATTTGGTAGATGTGCTTCGGCTAACCAACGACGAACGTCGAGATCGGCACGAGCCGGGATGCTGGGTGATCGGTGACCAGGCATTTGTTCAGAACGTGCTCGCAACGGATAGAGAACAGCGCCTCCAGCTGCCGGCGCATGCGGGGAGTGAATGGAATCTCGAGAAATTGGCTTCGGAGGTGGAGCGCGCTCTAAGCCTGGAGGCCGGCGAACTTCTGAAACGGGGGCACGCCAACGCCCGCTCTGATGCGCGCAAAGTCTTCTGTTATTATGCGGTTCGCCGGCTTGAGTACTCGGGCAAGCAGGTTGCCGAATGGCTTGGCATCACCCGCGCCGCGGTTTCGCGGTCTCTGGACCAGGGCGAGCATTTAGTTGAGGAGAGGAATGTGCGGGTGGTTGAATAAGGGGGCTGCGAAGAACTTGGGACGGGGGTGATTAATTAACTGTTCTGCCCCGGAGCGGATCTCAGTCTCACTGCAGAGAGACAAGTTATTTCGGAGGATCGAACTTGCATGCTTAATTAATTAATCACCCCCGTCCCCCAGCGTTATGGTTCAATCTTCTATATTTCAGGCCCAACACACACTCTCTCAGCGAAAGGGCTGAACTACTTCACACAAAACACATAGGGGGGGATCCCGATGAGACTTCGTGCATCTTACGTAACGGGGCTTCTGGTCTGTCTTCTTTGGGCCGGTAGCGGAACTGCACAGGAATGGTCCCAATGGGGTAAGTCGATGGTTATCGGTCTTAACACCACCGCGGATGGGGCGGATGTTGCCGCGGATGTTGCCGATTTTCCAGTGCTGATTCGTCTGAACGAATCGAATTTTGACTTTTCAAGCGCTGGAGAAAATGGTGATGGAATTCGCTTTACTGACCCCGACGGCAATGTGCTTTCCTACGAAATTGAACATTGGGATGTGGCTGCGAAAACCGCGGCAATCTGGGTCCGGGTAGATACTGTTCGAGGAAACAGCGGCAATCAGCGGCTGATCATGTACTGGGCAAATACCGACGCGGAAGCAGCATCGTCATCTGAGAGTGTATTCGATACACTTTCAGGTTTCGTGGGCGTGTGGCACATGAACAATGACCCTTCAGCCGCCGCTCCTCAACTCATGGATGCTACCCCGAATGGTATCAACGGATCGGCTGTTGGATCGTTGACTTCTACTGATCTGGTCCCCGGAATCGCCGGGAATGCCACGAATTTCAATGGAACCGATGCCTGCTACAACCTGGGAAATGGACCGAAAGTCGATATTACGGGCGATAAAGATGTTACCCTGAGTGCATGGGTCAAGCTTGATGGAACTCCGCACACGGAAAACAGCTACGAAACCATTCTCGCAAAAGGTGATAAGCAGTACTCTATTCAGTACCGGTCTCATCAGGTGCGGCAATGGCAGGCGTTTGTGCATGACGGGGACAAGTGGAAGACTGCAGCACTTACCGACACTCCTTCGACGGAAAAGTACTACCATGTTACCGGCGTCTTCGACGATTCAGTGGGAAAGGTCGCTCTTTATATTGACGGAGCGCAGGTCGATTCCTTTCCCGCGGCAGATTCGATCAATGCAGAAAGGGATGACACCCTGGGAATCGGAGCGAATTTCCGGCACAACGGGCTGAGACGATTCCTGGACGGTATTATCGATGAAGTTCGCTTCAGCAGTGTCGCGCGCTCAGAGCATTGGGTCAAGCTGTGCTATGAAAGCCAGAAAGACAGCCAATCCCTGGTGGAGTATGGGCAGATACAAGATCCCTCACCTGTTATTGAGGATCTCTCAAGCTCCGAAATCAGACGTGGGGCCGGATCTGGGAACTACCGCATAGTCGACCTCCGGGGACGAGCGCTTACCCGGGGAAATACCGTTGGCGGTTTGGGAATCAGCGGTCTATCCAGGCCGGGGGTCTACATCGTTGTTCCCGGCAACGGCAAGGCAACAAAGCACATGGCAACCAGACCGATGACAGGGCGATGAAGGCTTGAATACGCCATGGATTGATCAGTGGTGAGTAGGAATATCCAGTTGGCTTGGGGCAGCCCGCTTTGATCTTGTGATCAAAGCGGGCTTATTTATTTCCTTGAGAGTCAAAATCGCCTGCAACTCGGCTTACATCTGATAGCAAGACGGGCAACCAGCGATTCGGTACAAAGCAGTGCTCTATTTCGCAATAATTCTATGAAACCGTCGCGCGGTTCCACTTTGCAGCGCGAGGATGTAGGTTCCTCGCGGGATGCTACTTATCGATACCTTCGTTGGGCCGTTCCATTCCTTTTTCTGCACAGTTCTGCCATTAGAAGACAGCAATTCGACCGACCCCGCCGAATGCGGACAGCTCGGAAGCTGAATGAATGCGCCATCAGTTTTGAAGCTGATGGACTGTAATCCAGACGCATTGCCGGAAGATCCCTTCCTCGTAAGGCTCTGAATCTCCAAGGGTTCATCGGTACGTGCATCACGCCAAACACCAGCAGTGTCTTCATAGCTGCCGGCAGGATGGCCGGTGATATAGAAGTCGCCAGATTCCGGGAAACGCATTTCTGCATCGGTATAAGTTTCCCGCGAAGGATCATACAGTTTGTTGTTTGTTATCTTGATCGCAGTTTCATCGACCCAGTTCACGATAACCTGATTAGATCCGTGCGGGACGACCCCACGATTCGGCCCAATCTGATTGCAGAACCATTTGTCGGAATTCGCGGCCCAGCGTGGCCAATCCATTCCTCCAACCCGATCCTCGAAATTCCCATCAAGGTCCTGTCCTGACCACGGTTCCATGTGCTCCTGCACGCGAACCTGTATGCTCCAGTAGCAATCCTTTCCCGGGTCCCATCGTTCAATAACGAGCCAGCTGTGGGTCGAGCCCGTATAATGGCCCATGTAGCGCCCACTGCTGGACAAGGTGGCATTACATCCAATGGTGACGCAGTCCGACCCTTTACCGCCACTTGGAGGGAACGCATGTCCCCAGTTGGAATCGCCGTTGGATTTGTCGTGTATGGCAGCGCGTTCCGCATTGAGCGAAAGCTCCCAGTTCCGAAATTCCCGGTATCCGTGAACTTTCTGATTTCCCGACCCGTCGGCTTTGATCTTCCAAATGTCCATCGAGCCGATTTTCTGATAATAGATGAATTCACCAGCCGGCCAATCAGCGGCGAAATAGAAACGGAAATCCGAGGGCATCTGCATGGTAATAAGGTCTTTCAGCCCGGTTCCGTCTACGTTTATCACTGAAAGGTAGGCGGTTTGAAGGTTTCCGGTCAAGGAGGTGCCCTCAATCGCAGCGTCATAGCGAAAGAACGCTATCCGGGAGCCATCGGGGCTAATGACAGGATATCGAGCGAGGGTCTTATCGTAGACGATCAGATTGCTGTCTACTACCGCATTGTCTCGAATTATGGATTTTACAATCTTTCCTGGTTGCCTGGTGTTTTGTTTAGCAAACGGAGTTATGGACAGTTCGGGATAATATTGCTCCAATTTGTTCTTGCCCACCCCTGCGTCACGCCAGCGCTTCTCTGTTGTAGCCGTAAAACCATCTATCGCATAGGTGCTCATAGCTACCACGCTCAGAATCAATGAAGCACCACGGAGTGTGAGTTGCATGCAAGCCTCCTGAAAAAAACTGGGTTTAGTTTGGCGCCCAATATAGC
>JBEPYC010000272.1:0-6026 GCA_041641555.1 Chitinivibrionales bacterium
CGATCTCACCCTGTGATTCAGGCACCTTATGGCACGTTGGGATAGTACCCAACTCGGAAAACGAGGATTGAGACACGATGAACCAGATCGGATCGACACACTACGTAACGCATGGCAGTATCTGGGGACAGGCTCTGTCGTAAGACTATGCAGTTTGGAAGTCTAAATGCGAAGAATTTTAATCGTTGATGACGAAGAGGTTATTCTGTTTGCTTTCTCCCGTGTTCTTCGCCAGGATGGCGTTGCGATAGACACTGCAGGAAGCGAAGAGGATGCAGGTAACCTGCTTGAACAGAATCGCTACGATGCTCTTGTCGCTGACCTTCGCCTGACAGGGGTCGACGACATGGACGGCCTCAATGTTGTCCAGAAAGCACGAAGTCTGGATCCCGAGTGCAAGATCATCGTTATGACGGCTTTTGGGGGAGAGGGCATTCGACAACAGGTATTCGATCGGGGAGCCAATTTCTACCTTGAAAAGCCCGTTTCCGCAAGCAGGATGAAAGAAGTACTCATGTCCATGGGCGTTCTTCAGCGATAAGCTTTCCGGACTTCTCAATATCAGAATAATCCAGAATCGGAAACGTCATTTCTGCGGTAAGGCCAGGAGGTGGCGTATTGTTCATCATGGTGATATGTCCGCCGTGGCTCTCGACAATATGGCGGACAATACTCAGTCCGAGACCGGTCCCGGACTTACGGGTAGTGTAAAAAGGTTCAAATATCCTGGAGAGGTTGAGATCCGAAACGCCCGGTCCCTGGTCCTTTATCCTGATATGAAATCTTCCTGATTCATGAGGCGCCACATCTACCTCGATCGTGGAATCTGGAGAGGAGTGTTGCCTCGCATTCTCCAGAAGGTTAACGATGACCTGCTCGATGCGGATTGCATCTCCGAGCATTTCTACCATCTCGCAGCTGTCATGCACATGGAGGTTTACCCGTGTTTGGTCGACCGGGTGACTTTGCTGCCAGTTTCGAACGGAGTCCTGAACCAGGACGGCAAGCCGAACAGGCAGCATTGATTTCTTCGCAATCGGTCTTCCGAGTACCAGCAGATCCTCCATCAAACGAGACAGTCGATTGACCTGGTTGCTCATGTGCTCCAGGTAGGGGATGAACTCGTCGCGTTCGCCAAGATCCTGGTGCAGAGCTTCAGTAATGGCAAGAATGCCATTGAGAGGATTGCGTACTTCATGGGCAACACCGGAGGTAAGATGGCCCAGGAGTTTCATTTCCTGCGATTGCCGAAGCTGAACTTCGAGCACTGATCGGGAGATTTCGTGCCCGACATATCGCGCAAAAATCTCGATAAGATGGCTTTCGTAGTCACTGAAATCACGTTCCTGAAGATCCATCGCGCAGATATTTCCGACGGTATCTCCCGAGGCGCTCCGGATCGGGATTCCCATATACGACTGATAATTGCTATCCTGGAAACAGGCGCACTGGCGAAACTTTTCGGACAGGTTTCCCCGGTACCGCTGCAGCTCCGAAAGCGAGCCGGGAGTGGGACATCCATGGCATTGCCCGTGCTCGTGAGTCGATGCCAGCTTTCCATGTATGACCTGAGATACCACTGTCGTCCGCCCGTCGTGAAGGTCCCTGATGCTGACGTGAGGCATGTCCAGGATGTTGGCGATACTCATGGCAATCTGGTCGTACATGGCGTCCAGCGAAGTACCGAAGCCAGTGGCCATTGAGTAGACTGCCTCGAGCGCCTGATGCCTCTGTCCGAGTTCTTTTTCCACTTCCGCGCGGTGTCCTGCCTCTCGAAAAAGCGACTTTTTGGTATCGACAAGCTCATGCTGCTGCCAGGTTACCAGTGTCTGCAACTTCTGCTGTGTTTCCACCAGATCCAGCTGGATGCGTGTTCGTTCACTGAGTTCGTTTTTTAGTTTTTCCCAGAGACGACTGCTTTTCAACGCCAGAGAAATAGACGTGGCAAGGCTTTTGCCAAAAGCAGTTTGATAGGATGTCAACGAAGACGGCGAGGTTTCGAGAACAAAAAGCAGAAAGCAGTCACTGTATCCGCTGACGTGTATCGGAAAGCTTGCAAGCGAGGCTTTTGCGCCGGTCCGAAGAACGATATCATTGGTGAATCCCTGCTGCGAAACCTCCTCGATCATGATCGGCTGCCCTGTTTGCGAGGCCCCGATGCAGCCGGGAAATTCCGAATCTCTGATTGAATTACAGAGAAACGATTGCTGGGGTCCCCAGACGTTTTGCACGGTCCATGTGGTTTTGTTCTTGAAAAGAATTGCTGCGCTGGATGCACCCAGTGCCTCCGAGGACTTTTGCAGAATCGCGGGAAGAATCTGGTTCATCGGACGGCTGCTGATGAGAGTGGCATTGATTTCACTCATCGTGGTATTGAGGATTTCGGCGTTTTTGCGGCCGGTGATATCGAGCACCGCGGCGATTACTCCCGAACGCCCACCGTGCGCATCCGCCATGAAAGAAAGCTCGATGAGAGCATAACGCAGGGTTCCGTTGCGACACACCATCCGGGCCTCGAGTTGGCGAGAACCGGGAGCTTCTGGGTCGTTGAGGGTAGAGTGGAGAAGATCCCGCGAAACGGGATCAATGATATCGGCCATGGTAACCGAGGTTGTTTCGGCGGGATTATAGCCCAGCATGTGCGAAAGCTTTGCATTTGCATAAAGGGTTTCACCATTTCGGTCGATTACCCAGATGCCCTCGTTGATGCTGTCCACGAGGTGTCGGTACTTATACTCGCTGGAGAAAAGGCGACGTTCGAATGCGACTCGCTCGCTGATGTCTCTTCCGTAGAGGTTTACATAGCCGAATTCTCGAAGGGGCACAATCGAAAAGGCGTATGCACGATTCTCCAATTCCAGATCGAACTGCCTGGTTTCGTCTTCCTCCCATGCCTGAGAAATGGACTCGGTAAGTTCCCCGGGCAGTTGCTCGAAAGCCGATGAGTGCCAGTATCTGAGTAATACACCCGAGGCATCGTTTGAGTACAACAGTTTGCCCTCTGGGGTGGAACGCAACACGGGATGAGGGTTTTCGGCCGGAAATTTCGCAAGGTTGATAAGTTCTTTCTCGGTCCGTTTCTCCAGAGTTGCATCGCGGGTCATCACTGCTGCTGAAACATTATGGCTGCCCGGAATGGTAAATACAGACAGCTCCAAATATCGCTCTTCCCCGTCTTCGCGCCTGATGCGAAACTCATATTTTCGTTCGAACAATGGTGCGGATCCAGTTGAAATCAACTGTTCGGTTGCAGTTTTTATAGCATCAAGGGATTCCGCCCCTGTATCCTCGCGTTCTGCTTGCCGTGACAGTTGCCAGAGAACGTGCCAGAAAGGCTTATGCAAAACCCGCTCTTTGGAAATCCCGGTGATCGTGCACTGGGAAGGGTTCCATTCCACCACTCTTCCGCGGGTATCCAGAAGAATGACCCCATCACGTGACTCCGCCACAAAGCTTCGGAACAGGTTTTCGCTTCGATGCAAATCGGATTGAATCTCTTCGCATCGCATGCTGTCATGGGTTTGCTGCCGGCTTGAAACATCGAGTCTCAGGCGTTGTTCTTCGAGTCGACCATGGGCGGCATCCAATAACTCTTGCTTCTCTTGAAGGGTGCGGATGAACGCAGTTTGAGGAAAAGAATTGGTTTCCAGGAGTAAAACACGGTAAACCAGAAAGAACGATACAAGGTGGAGCAGGGGGGCGACAATGTACGCTGCACTGGAGAAACTTCCGAAGACAAGAAAAAGAGACTCGGCGATGATCGTTATCAGGACAGAAAGCGAAAGACCTCTCCAGATGGGTTCTGAAAGCCGCGTGCGTTTTGAACGAAGATGCAAAAGTGCAAGAAGGTACAAAACGAGTGCAGAAGTCTGACCCAGAAAACTGCTGAAAGGAGTGATAGAGGTTTCTGAGTAAAAAGAGGGCAGCATTGGGGAGAAGGTCAATATTGAGAGAAATGATGCGACTGCAATCGTTGCGATCGTGACCAATCCAAGGTTGACCTTCCTTCCGGCAAAGAAAGGAGCCAAGAAAAGAGCGAGTGCCTGGAGATTCCTGGCCGAAAGCCTGAGTTTGATACTGTGATCCGGGCTGTGTCCCGGCAACAAATCCGTGCCCGGGAAGGAAACCGCGTGAAAGTAATCGAGCAGGCCGACAAAGGCAAAGACGATCCCCAGCAGGCCCACGAAGGTTCCTGAAGTGGTCTTACGGGTATGCCAGGCAACCCCAAACAGAGCGCCGGCGATCACCAGTATGAAGCTTTCGGTGAACAGGTGGAACAATGACAAACGGTATGTGGCAATGATCGACAGGATGCCGGTTACCGCAATGAGAGGAAGCCAGCTGAGGAGAATCTGGGTCGAGTGGTCGACCTTGCCTTGTGCGTCGCTCATGTGTCACAAATTAATTAAATACCATCACGGTAGAAAACCATTTCATGGAGAAAACAATCGTTCCAGACGGAATATTCTAAACCAGCCCTTTGCTGACGTTGGCTTACGGGAATGTCAAGGTGCTTTGATGCCGGATGGCTGTAATGCTGCGGCGCAATTTCCATGTTATTGCTTCGCTTTGGTGTGCAGTGTAAAGATCTTGCTGAAATTTGCCTGGATTCGGAAAAATGTGCGCAAAGGACGGATCGCGGCGGCGGGACTTTTAGCGCATTTCCGTCTCAAGCGAAGGACAGACAAGCGTTATTTCCGCTGTGTCTATAACTTTTCCGTTCATCGCCTTTTCGACATCCTTTCTTCCTTTGCCACCACCCAGCTCGAGCTTTGACTTCAACGCGAATGCCCGAAATCGGCATTCTACGGACTTTCCGTTTGGCGATGGTCCCACATAGTGGTGACACTCAAAATCGTTAACCGCCTGCTTTCCCGGATTAGTACCCTCGGGAATGTGAGATGTAGGAGGAATGTCATACACCACCCAGTGTGTCTTTTGTACTTTTTCTTGCTCGGGGATTTCGACAAAAAGGGCAAGACTCTGGGTCTTCTCCGGCAGCTCTTCAATCTGAAGCGGTGGATTTATGTTTTCTCCGTTCGATGTGTACCGTGATGGTACTGAAGCTCCGCTTGAAAATGCAGGGCTGCTGAGCCTCATATTTCCTCCCAGTTTCGGTATTCAAAATGTGCGTGCACATCGCTGCACGCCCTACTTTTTATAAATTTCGCAGCTGCAGGCTGCATGAAGGGCAGGAGACGTAATCCTGCCAAGCATTACAACTGATTCAGTTTTCGAGGCGACTCGGTGATTGCCGCGGCAAGAGCCACCCGAAGGCGATCGGCCGTGGCGTACTGGGAAACTACGTCGTGAACCGTTGCCGGTAAGTCTCTTTTGTCTATGTTGAAAGAGGGACCCTTTTCTGTCGCACCTTCAGTTATGATGATTGCCGCCTGGGATGTCCCTTTTCCTTCGATTATGGCGGGATAGAAAGCATGGTCCGATTTTTCCAGGGCTAACACCATATCCACAAAAACGACATCTGGTTTGGCCGAATCGGCCAATTCCAAAGCCTTTTCTTTAGAGGTTGCCGTCAACACGCTGAGACCGAGTTCGATAAGTCGTTTCGCAAGATCTTCTGCAGCCTGCTTGTCTTGGATGATTACCAGTGCAAGTGCATTCATAGGTTACCAGCTCCGTCCTTTCAACCCTGATTTTCTTCGAGACCAATTGCGAACATCTGCTCAAGATCATGCCTGGAATAGTGACGAAAGGCAATAAGTGTTTCGGTATCGGCGATACCATTCACCAAAACCATTTGCCGAGTCACCACCTTCGCAAGCTCTTCATTCGCGCCGACCCGGACTATCGCGATTAAGTCGTACCGACCACTGACTGAATAAACCTCCGAAATACCTTCGATGTCCGCCAGCTTCTGGGCTACGTTGTTGATTTTGTCCCGGGCAGCCTTTATAAGCACGATAGCAGTAAGCATGTCTCCGCTGATCCATTTCTCTCTGATGTATCCGTGATGAAGAATTACGTCGTGACGCTTAAGAGGGCGGTGCGAAAAACATGCCAAGGGA
>JBEPYC010000273.1:0-6007 GCA_041641555.1 Chitinivibrionales bacterium
TTATTACAATCACGAGCGCCAGTTTCACGATATGCTTCGCCGGGTGAATTTCCGGAAGCGGGTGTCGCATGCATATTTCGGCGCGGCCGATCATACATTCTCTTCGGTAGCCCAGCGCCGGGAGCTGATCGACTCGATCACCGCCTGGGCGGCAGAGCATTTCTTTACCAGGTAAGTGGAGGGGATCAGCAGATTGATGTCAACATACGGCTTATTTACCATATGAAAAGAGACATGGTACTTCCGATATTCATCGCATCCCTTGCTCTAAACGTGCTTTTTGCAGCCGCAGGCGCTGTGTTTGTGTATCGCAAAGGAGGGATAGGATATCTCATTGAAAAGGTCACCGGTACAGAAAGAACGACCGCGCAGGATACGGTGACATTTTCCACGATGCGCTCAATCTACGATGTCTTGGACATTGCCCAGGGCGACATTGTCTTTATCGGCAACAGCATAACTGCCAACTGCCCATGGCATGAAATATTCGACAATTGCCGCATTCGTAATCGAGGCATTGGCGCAGAGTCAACCATTGGCGCTCTCAAACGAATCGATTCAATAGCCCGCGCGCGCCCATCAAAACTTTTTCTTCAGCTGGGAAGATCCGATATCGTCTATGGAGCACCGATCCCACGCATCGCGGAGAATGTCCGCGCACTGGTTACCCGCACACGCGAATTTTCTCCTGAAACACAAATTTACATTCAATCAGAGATACCATGGTTTGATCGGGTAATTGAGGGAAGACCCTTCTCCAACGAAACAATCGTCGAGCTCAACGAAGCCCTTCGAGTTGTCGCGGAAAAAGAAAATGCGGAATGGATCGATGTCGCCACGCAGCTCACGGCTGCGGACGGACAACTGCGGGAGGAGTACTCATTCGATGGAGTACACCCCAATGGGAGGGGTTACGAAGTGTGGGCGGAGGGAATTGTCGGATATGTACGGCAACGGTAAACGCCGAATGCAGCAAATTTACGTCTATTGCATGGCTGAGTATTCACTACGGGCGGGACTTACAAACATGCTCGTGCTTTTAACCATCTTCCACAAGAATACATGATCGTTCTTGAGGAAGAACCATTTGATCCAGCTCCGGGGCAAACCTATCGAATCTGCCCGAAGCCGCACAAAGGGAGTACACTTGTGAAACCAAAACCTACCAGTAACATGCTTACATTGTTTTTTTTCGTTCTTTTTCTTGTTCTTGCTTGCGGGAAGAACCCTATCAGCCATGAAAATGGACCGACATTGGTAGGACGATGGGAAGCAGGCGACAGCACCCTGGGCTATGAGACTTATCATTTTCAAACAGACAGCGTCTACGTATATTTGTGGCAAGATGATAAAAAAAGCCTAACTACCTTTAACTATTACGAAGAAGGCACTTGGCACCTACAGGAAAACAAGCTAACACTCTCCCCGACCGGGTGTCACGAGAACGACATGTTTACTCGGGCGCATTGTGACCCCGTTGCTGCTGTCGACATTTCGCTATCTCACAACGCTTTGACGATAACCTACAACGACATCAGCATGACCTACAAAAGAGCGACCCCTTGACATTCAGGCCCTCGCCGAATTCGTTACCCACGGATGCTCAGCAAACTCCTTGACAATAGCTTCCGAAAAAGATGCTCGTCAGTTCCGGAATGCGCTCTTGATGAATTCTACATCAATTTGAAACCTGGCACCCATGCTCGAATCGGCATAATTGAGAAAGGGGTCATTCACCCTTTCGACAATGTCGGTCGTCCAATTTGCATTCCGGCTTTTAAGCTCTGTATTCAGTATCCGCGTTGCATTCTTGGAGCCTGACTGCATCAAGTAGTATTCGGCAGGGGTGAATGCATCATGAGATCCTATCATGAATTGCAGAACCTTGTACAGGTCCTTGAATGAGCTGAGTAGTCCTGTCTTCGGATTAATCTTGCATTTCGTACCTCCAGCCATTCCATCATACAGGACCACGGGTGTATTGCACAAGAGACTCTCGGAGACAGCCTTGTTCGCACCCTCCTTGTAGGATAGCAGAACACTCACTCGTGATTCTGATAAGTAGGTAAGAACTTCCGGATGAGATACACGTTCCTTTATAATCAGATCAATTTTGGCACGATTTCTAATAACATGCTTGCAGTATTCACGTTTAACATCTGCATGTGTTCTGCAACCCCACGGGAAGCCAATAAGAAGAACAGAAAGTGACTCTTTCAAGTCCATCATCTCAAGGGCGCGAAATAGCATTCGGTGGTTTTTTACATATGACCAATTAGCGACCATCACTATGTCAAAACGTTTCTCCTTTCCCTTGGGTATACCCAAATTTGGGTTGGCCCAGTCCCCGCTGCCCAAGGGTACCCCCAACAGATTGGCGCCAATCTCATGAAGGAAACTATGATCCTGCGGATCCGAAGACAAAATGAATACATGACAGTTGCAGGCTGAAAAAAGCAAATAGGAAGGATCGCATACTCCTGCAGAACTCATTTCAATAACCAAATTATATCGTTCAGCAATCTTATTAAAGTCAAATAAAAGGAGAAAAGCTTCCAATGCCTCCGCAAATTTTAATACTATGACCCCTTTCTCCCCTTCTTTCGCCTCTTTCAGCACAAGCATATGCCTCATTACACGGTCACGCGAGGCAATCCCTTCCCCGAAGTAGGCACGAATTTTTCTGGCTCGGGATGAATGCTCGTACGACTGTATAACCGACATCTTCGGATGCTGATTCCTTCTGACTTCCCTACCAATAACAGCGGCAAGAAACCTGTTAAGAGGTTTTATATCGGCAACCCGGTAGACCCAGCAGAGGGCATCAAAGTACCGGAAACGGTGCTGTCCTCCTAAGAATACACCTGAAATCCCATACACCAAGGCAACGAATAGGCCTCCGACACCGGCGATAAAACGCAATGATGAATGTGCAAACCAGGCATCGTAAATGATGTATTTAATCTTCGTTCGGCTTTTTGCCAACATATGATCTGTCGCCTCTTACTTTCTCCAATGTTCCTACTATTTACATTGTGCGCTACAATTGAACGTACTGAAAATCAGGCTGTTTGTATGATCCGTCCTGATGGTTCTCGCCCGAATCGCCGGGAGTTAGTCGAGTACGTCTTTGGTATTCGCTTAACCATTGCCGCCTGGTGACATATTGCTGAATCAGTTTACTAAGACTTCCACATAGGCGCAACGGTAAAAGTACTGCCCAGAGAGTACCTTTTAGCGATGTGAATCAAGGAACAATTGTTCTAGCGTTTTTTGTGGGGATAGTATTTCTCTTAGGTGGAGTGAACCTAAGCGAGGATTATTCCATGTGAAGAGAGAATCAGGAGTCTTGCTATTGAGTAATGCCGTGGAACGCGGAAAGGCCCATCGCATGTTTTAGATGATTCAGTTGGGTTTTCCATTTCTCCGTCAATTTCGCTCTTGCCTCTTCCATCTGCGGCCTTAGTAAAGGAAGACTTGAGCGGGCATCCCTCAAGGCTTCTGCAATCGACTCAGCGTTATTACTACTATACATTGCAGCCGTTGAGAAGTAGCTCTTGTTAACTTGCGTATCAGATAAGACTAATGGCTTTCCCAGTGCGATCGCTTCATATGCACCGCAGACCAAGCAGTCGGAGCGGTAGGTCAGATCTACTATGATATCCGCCCCCATTAACAATCCCCAATATTCCAATTCGGGTAAGTACCCAGTCTGTGTCACATTCCTACTGATAGGAATGTTTCTGCATTTGCGATTGTCTCCAGTTAAGTAGAAGTGAAATCCTTCTTCCACGAGAATTTCTGAGGCCTTTATGATCTCCAAGAATGGTTCATCAGGAGAATAAGTGCCAATGGAAACGATATTCGTCTCCCCCCCTAACTGCTTAGGGCCAGTTTCGAGAGGCGGAACTGGGACCCTATCGGGAAGAACGAATGCATTTCCACCGTTCTTTTCCACCACGTGAGCTAATTCATGGTTTGTTACGATTGTTCCTTCAGCCGATTTCTGCAGCCACCGGGCGATTTTCATGAGGACCTTAGAATTTCCCTCCGACGGTCTAATGCCTGCATTGTGTGCGTCTATGAAGCAACGAAATTTGAACATGCGACTAGCCAAAACACTTGTGCACGCAAGAACAATGGACGGATTCTGCGCAACGACTACTGCAGGTCGGTATCGAAGAAATGCCCATAGTGTCTGTAGAATTGATACAACGTATCTAATTGGGGGATACAGGGTATCATGTTCAAAGCAGGCGAATTCGAACTCTAATGCTGTACTTATCCCCGCATTTCGTCGTTGACTCTCCCACGTAACCCATAAACCACGTTGATTTCTCTGCTGGCTACCAGTGAAAAAGCTCACGTTAGAAACTTATCCTTTTTGAAAAGAAGTGTCGCGCTCGTGGAAACCACTATCCAGCTGCAGATTTGATGCGATTAGTTAACCGCATAACGAATGGTAGCATAAAAGCTAATCCCAGTCCTGACCCACACCCATCAGTCTTTTCCGAGCCAGATCCCGCACCCGGCAGGTCACCGATTTCTTCCCCGAGAGGCGATGGAAACTTTCTAAGGGCTGTCGGAAAATCCCCCGTTGATCTTCTTGAAATTATTCTGAGGAGGTATTCGGGGAGTACCCCCATATCCTGCCCATCGGATGCGGCGTTTTTACCAGGGCTGTCATTTTTTAACCGATAATCCAGTTTTGCCGTGTCTCGGAATACTGGAATTGCCTTAATCGAGTTACTATCTAATTTACTTGCGTGTTGGAATGCGCCCAGATTGTATGTATCGTCTCCAATCCTAAAAATATCTATAGACTGTGAATAATAAAGATTGTAATCGGAGCTTGTCTGGTGACCTACACTGTCCAATGGAGTATACTTCCATATTTCCAGCACCCTCGAATCATCAGTATTATAGATAATGTTATTCTCAACTTCGGTATAGCGTGATCCCCGGTCCGAGCATTCGGTAGAACCATTGAGCTCTATGGTACCTCCGACCAGGGTATTGTGGGTAATCACGGTATTGAATGACCCCATCCATTCGCACGCGCCGCTCACTCCATTGAAAACGACAATTCCCGGTGTCCGAACAAGCAGATTGTTGTCGATAATCGTGTTATCGGTACTCAATGCGATAGCTCGGTGTGATATATCGTGAATGTAGTTTCCTCTAATTATGGGAGTATTCGTCACATCGTTGTTGCCATGTTTGTAGTATATCCCTTTGTGGGATGAAAAGATCTCACAATACTCGATTATTATGTTGTTAGCACCTCTGAAGATTTCAACCCCTGCACCTCGAGTCGCATTTGGGCGCGAAGTACTCAGCTTACAGCCACTGATTCGTGTGTCATCATGGGCTGTACCGACAAAAACGCAGGCAGTATTATCACTAATTTCTATATCAGTGACAACGCAGTTCTTAATGGAGATATGCTTTGTCATCCGCCCTAGTCCCACTGCGATGCCAGACCTTCTTCCTTTGATCACAGTGATGCTATCAAGGTGCACGTGTTCCAATTCGTTTTTCAGTCCCAGAGAGATCACGTCACCTTGGTACTCCCCGTCGATAGTAGCCATTTCACCAGGATAGGATCGAATAATTATCGGATCCTTGAGAGTGCCGGAATTCGTAACGTGTATTCCCGAATCTCTATAGATTCCTTGACGTAAAAGCAACGTATCTCCGGCTTGTATCAAATCTGGGTTTTTATCAGTACACGGGCATTTGTACGTTCCTCCGCAAGTAGCGAACGAAATATCTCTCCAAGGTTCCTCCAAAGTACCCGGATTCGTATTCTTCCCATCAGGCGCAACATAAAAGGTATTCGCCATAGACATTAATACGAGACAAAACATCAGTACTGAGCTAAAGAGAAAAAACCTTCGGATCTCGAACTTCAACATACAAACCCCTTCCAACACTGTAATCTACCACCGGCCCGCTAAATACCGGGCGCGCTTTCTCTTAGTAGAATACATCAGAGGGAACAGAA
>JBEPYC010000274.1:0-5977 GCA_041641555.1 Chitinivibrionales bacterium
CTCCGTGTGCTGTGCTGATGCACAAGTTTGGCCAGCACACCTTTGCCGGTACCCGTTTCTCCGGAGAGAAGCACCGTGCTGTTAGTCGAAGAAACCGATCGGGCTGCATCGATGACTTTTCGCATGATCGCACTGTCGGTTCTGACCAGGTAGTCCACTTCCTTGAGCCAGAATTCGTCTTTGAGTGTCTCCAACTCAAGGCGCATTCGGTTGTATGCAAGGGTACTGTCAACTATGTAGCTGATTTCGGATGGATCGATTGGGTAGGTCAGATAGTTGTTGGCACCTGCTCTGACAGCTTCGACTGCCTGACGGACTTTCGCCGGAGCACAGAGAACAACTGTTTCTGTGTCTTTGGATATCTCCCAGATCGAATTCAGATGCACCCGGTACTCTGAGGCGCCCACGCTGCCGCTGCCGAAAAGGTCGATATCCACAAACGCAAAATCATATCGCCGCGACCGCAAAAACTCAAGGCATGCGTCGGACGATTCAGCGGTTTCAACCGTTACTCGCTCACCAAAAAACAGGTTGGTCGTGAATCGGTTTGAGATCTCGGGGAGAAGAACAAGAATGCTTTTAGGTGATGTCATAAATGAAGTATAGGCGGGAAAATAGTGGCTTGCAAGAAAATATATCAGCGAGAAATGGTATAGGGATTGTGCTTCATTCAGGGCTGGGGTGCACCACCGAAAACAAGTAATCGAGGTCCAGGCACATTACTTGCGTTTCAACTGTCAAAAAGGCACCACGCGGAGGAGGAGTGTGATCATGAGAAGTGGAAATGACAAAGTGTTTGTCTTCAGACAACGAGAGCTGCCGGTGATATTCGCCGTGTTTCTGATCCTTGGAATGCTGGCGTTCGGCGAGATGGTCATGGAGAAGGTCTTTGGTCAGGCGGAGGTGGGCAAATCATCTCCGGTGACCGAACAGGCTGTGCAAGTCGGGACGCAGCCGGGATCCAGTCAGCAGGGTACCTGAGCGCCCTGTTCGCTGAACCAGGAGTACTTGGAGTCTTCCGGGTAATCAAAGCCTGTGGGGTGGGGGCTTCGATGCCTACGGACGGTCGGTGTATATTATTATTCCTTGACCAGCTTTCAAGCCGCCATTGCCGATGAGACGTCCGCGAACGTCGTAGAGGGCGGCTCCCTGTGGAAGCTGTGCTCGAGCCGAACCACTGCGCAAAATCAGCTTTTGAGCCTGACGACCCGGCCGCCCAGAGATTCCGGGCTGTCGATCGCTTCTGCCTGCAAAGAGGGAGGTGGACTCACAGGTGGTCGCCAGAAGAGCCTCTTCTTGTGGGCTCAGTACATGGCTCGAGTCAAAATCATGCAATTCAATAAACAACTTCTTCGGGGCATTGTCGTTGTTGGTGAACACCAGCGACAGAGAACCTTCCTCTTTGATCCCAAATTCAAACATACCATCCTCCGGCAGGCGGAGCATGCTTGAGTCAAAACGCGCCGCCGTGTGATAGAGAGTGCTGGTAGTGACAGTGTCGATGGTGCTGGGAATCACCGACTGAACGGTGATGCGAAGATCACCGAGCGGGGTACATTGAGTCGACCTTATACGAATGACTGCGCGTCGGGTGGTATTGCTGGTCGATGGAAGGTGTCTGTCCCCGAAATCGTAGGTGATTTTTCTGGTTTCTTTCCCCTGGATCCTGAATACCGGGTCGAGTCCGGCGATTGCCCATGATGCCCCGTTTTCATGAAAATGCTGCCATTCAAACCAACCCATAGTTGCCGAATCAGACAGATAGTCGGTGCTGTGCAGGATGATTTCTCCATAAAGAGGGTCTCTGTCGATAGCATCGACCACGTACGCATGGCCGCATTCCATCACTATGACCGGCTCGCCTGAACGGAGTTCTTCCGCGGCTTCATCTCGCTCCTCTTTGTTCCGGAGGTGCACTAAGCGAGCGTTCGGATATCCGAACCTGTTTTTGAGAATATTCTGGAGCGGAAAATAGCCACCTCCCTCAAACTCACACTCCGGGCTTTCGATCTCGAACCGACCGTAAGAGACACCAAATGAGCGCTCGGTTGTCCAGATCAGCTTCTTGATCTCATCTGCACCGGTCCAAGACGGGTCTGCGGCAGACACCCGAAGCTCGGGGTCATCGGTCCTGCAATCCTGCACTGGTCCTTTTCCCCCGGTGATAAGGTGATAATCCCACGCGCGAGCTACAGCGGCGCTTTCATATGTTCTGCTCGAATCAACCCATCGTACTCCATCGAAGAGCGAGGTTCTCGGCCATTGATACCAGTTCAGGATAGTCGCAGTGGCGACCGTGAGGCACATCCCGTATGTGCTGTTGCGAAGATCTGATGAATCGATATCCCGCTCCCATTCTCCCTTGAACTCAAAAACCTTGCATCCGAGCGGGCCGTACGACTCGTTATCAGCCGGCCATCCAGCAGCGTGGAGGGGGTGGAGTACCGAAATAACCAGCGCTGAAACAGCAACAAATAACGGGCCGATTCTGGGTGCGATACACATGTCGGATTTCTTTCGAAAAAAAAGGGGGATGACCGAGAGCTTACTATCAAGAGGAAGAAGCCCGCTGAGCTGCGGTGCAACTTACGTACCACTATTGTGAATGCAGCTTAGTCAGCAGAACCGGCACATTTAGATGGGTACAGGGAAGAGACAGGAAGTGGCAGAGCACGTCTGGAGGAATAACAGGAACTCTGAGTTCCGATGGGGGGCAGTTCTATCCCGGGGGTGACTCAGAACAAGTAGCGTTAAGTAATTCGTATAGTCCTTTTAATATCAATTTCTTACGAATTTGTATCTGGAGGGGAGGCGTGGTGAATAATGAGGCCTCAGCGGTCAGGTACATTGCTTGCATAGGCAGGCGGCATCAATGACCAATAATCGGAGGACCCTGTGCTCAAAACACTTGCTCGTGTGGCTCTCTTCGCGCTGGTTGCAGTCGAGGTTCATGCCGGGCCCGCCCTTCTTCTGTACCCGAATGGTGGTGAACGGCTGGCCGTCGGTCAGAAAGTAAGGATCGTCTGGGAATCGCAGGATTCAACATCCTTCCGGAATTGTGTCGTGAAGATCAGTCCCAATGGGGGAAGGGCCTGGGTTCCCGTGACGGAAGACCGGGTGATCAGCCTTGGCGATGCCGATTGGGGGCAATTAGAGTGGACCGTTCCGGACACGTTGGTGTCAGCATCGGGCAAACTCGTCCCGATTTCTTCAGTGCGCTGTCTGATGCGGGTCATGGAATATGGAACATCGTCGGTTTATGACCAGAGTGATTCGATTTTCGCCATTTCGGATGCAACGAGCGCGAAAGAATTTGGAATTCTACCCGTTCGGAATATTTCCGAAGCTCATGAGTTCAGGGTTATTGTGCAACATGAGAAGACACACCTAAATGGCTGTCCTTCGGTTGGTTACGACTTCAGGGGAAGACGAATCGTTGTCGGCGGTGGCGCGTCGAATTCACCGCGCCTTTTTCCGGTCCCTGCGGTTATTGTCCGTTAGAAGCACAGGAGTGACAGGTCTGCTTCACGCAACACATATGGAGCATGGCCAAAGTTCACACCGGTGATTTTCACATTCTTTTCTCATACTCATATTCGACGGCGTCGGTGATCCAGGTCGGGTGCTTGTAGCTGTCATAGAAATGGCCGTTGATAAAGACCGTCGGAGTCACTTTTACGCCATTACGAAGAGCTTCTTCCCGGGACGCTTTCGCTTTGGCAATTAGCTCAGGACGTGCCATCGTTCGCGCCAACTCGTCGGGTGAAATGCCAACCTTCTGACCGATCGCGAACAGGTGATCGCGTGTGGCGCGTTCCTTGAGACTGCTCAGCTCGATTATGTACGGCCAGAATTTGTCGTGTTCGTTTGCCGCCAGAAGTGCCATATCGACCATGTTGGTGCTCAGGAGCTTGATCACAAGCCGTGCCTTGCCCCGAAGGCTTCCCTTGGTAACCTCCCGGTACATGCCCTTTGCCACGAATTTGCACATGGGACAAGTCCCTGAAATATAAACAGATACTATAACTTTCGCATTCGGATCGCCTGCCGGCTCGAACAGACCTTCTCTTACCTGGACGGTGGTTTCCGAGGTCATGCTTCGGTACCGCTCAGTAAGTTTTTCCATAATCTCCTGGGGCTCTTTTTTTGCCACCAGCAGGCGGCAGGTGAAGTTGGCCAGTCTGGCAGGAAGTGAGCAGTCGGTTTTGGAATCCATGCACTCGGCGAGGCTTTTGCCGCAGCACTCTTTCACCTGGAATTCTCGAGCTATCATTTCGTATTGCTGCCGCATTTGCGCATCGTTCAGACTGTCACAATAGGTTCCGACGCCATTGGACCCGGCTGAGGAGCCCGAGAATAATGCGAGAATGAAGGTGCCCCCGAGAAACGTCGATCGAATGTTCATATGAACTCCTGGCAGGATGTGCAACCAAAGGCTGATACTATGAAATCTACTATTTTCGAGCGTATTCCCGCTATAGAATGCGAAGAAGGCATGACCTTTGTTGCAGCGCAATGCGGGACAATACAATCGGAACTTTGAGTTCTTATTTTTCTCCAGCGTCCTCCGGTCTGTGATCGGAGTCTCTTCAGTGGCACTGTTCCCGACATTGCGCACAATGTGCCCCTATCCCCGGTTTCACTTCTTCGGTGGATGAGCTGCACAATCTACCGGGATACCGGTATGCATGGAACGGCAATTGCATAAGACCATGGGGTCTTCCGTGAGAGCCGAACCCACTCTGCCCCCTCCAAGGATGAACCAGTGTATCATGTCCCTGCCTCAACGTGTCTGATAGCTTCCGTTCTGGTGTTCATAGTTTCCTCCGGCACATGGGCGCAATGGCCGGTCGACGATGAACAAGACCCCGGGTTCATGGGGTGTAAATTCTTCAAATTCAAAGGTTTATGGGAAGAAGTTATCAATGAGGATGAACCCGAGGAGGGGACTGAAGGAATCTGTCTGACGGTTGCTGTGGCAAGTATCATGAACTACTACCGTTGGCCGATTGCGTCGAAGTTCGATGGGGTGTATATGACCTCGAAAAATACGAGGATCATCAAACCAATCAGTCACCGGTGGAACTATCGTCTGATCACAGGAGGAAAGGGTGCGATGGTGGATTGTGAGTCCGATGATCCATCGGAGCGGCGGCTGGACTCAAACCCATCCTGGACCGGACTGGATGAGATTCGGCAGCTTATGTACGTGGTTGAGCGCTCCTACGGCCACGACCACGAGTACTTCCATCTTCCGGGAGATGTTTGTGGCGAATACGGCTACTATGCTCTGGAGCATGTGCTCAGAAACCGGTTTGGCTACGCCGGGGCTCGATCCATCGATCTTCGGAGGCCCGATGCAAAAACGCTGATAGCCCGGAATCTCAAGAAAAAGACGCCGGTAATCGCGCTCAAGTGCGAGCATGCGTTCGTGCTCGATGGCTACCGGGTGGACCCGTGTACCAAAGGGCCTTCTTTTCATTCGACCGATTACGTGCAGGAAGAGACCACAATGGGGTGGTTTCCATGGCAGCAATTTGTCGATGAAGGAGTCGTTGCGGCGATCGTAGGGCTCAATCCGGTCATCGAGTTGGGAAAAGGACCGTATCAGAAAGCGGTCAATTTCAGCTGGGGTGACCACTTTGTCCCAGCTACAAGTCACACGGTGCGAAGCGGCCGGATCACCATACACAGTGGATCATCGGAGGACTTGGGGGCGTTGAGCCTGGAGGTACGTGCGAAAGATCTGGAAAGCGGTTCGGATCAGAAACTCTATTCATATCGGGGTACGGTTCGTTCGACTCGGATGACTATTCCTCCTCAGGCTCCCTTTGAATTTGTGGTCGATGAGTCAACGGAAGTAACGCTCACGATACGCAACAACGACAAGCGCCGCAAGCAGCTGATGCTCGAATTCAGCGATTTCGAGGTCTCGCCAACGATGTAGGGAGGGACATTTGCGTAGGTTTCTCCCATC
>JBEPYC010000275.1:0-5974 GCA_041641555.1 Chitinivibrionales bacterium
ACTTGAGGGAACTGTTGCAAACATTCCTCCCAAGGGTGGACGGAAGCATCCGGAGCAGAATCTCATTCAGCTCAATACCCGGGATATCCTGTTCATTGTTGGCGGGGCATTCGTTGGAATCGAAGACATTATCGAGAAGCGAATCGATCAGAGCCGAATGGGCTTTACCGCCAGTCTCCATACGAAAAAGGACCGGAAAATCGGCGAAACACTTCGCTTTGCCGAACCTGATGACCTCATTCAGTACGGGCTCATTCCCGAATTGATCGGGCGCATTCCCGCGATTTTCGGAATGGATGAACTCGATGAAGAGGCACTTCTGGAAATTCTTACCAAGCCCAAGAATGCTTTGGTCAAGCAGTATCAGAAGCTGTTCGCCACCGAAGGCGTTCGATTGACCTTCGCACGCGATGCGCTTCGGGAAGTGGTCAAGATTGCCCGTGAGAAGAAAACGGGTGCTCGTGGTCTTCGCAACGTGCTCGAAAGTGTTCTTACTCCGGTTATGTTCGAGATCCCGTCACGTGATGATGTTCGGGAGTGCATGATCACCAAAGAAGTGGTGCGCAAACAGCAGGAACCGATCTATTGCCTGAAAAAAGATCAGAAGATTGCCTGATACCCTGACTTCATCCTGTTAGTGGAGGATGTCATGCGAAAAACGGCCGTAGGTGTGCTGGTGGTGATCTGCGTTGCGTTCGCCCAGCAAACGAATTCTTCGAAATCCTCGCAACGACTTCCTCTTCCACCTTTCTCAAATGGTGGAATTCGCGGCCTGTGGGCGCACGATCACGAGTATATCCAGAACAAATTCGGTGAATTCCAACTGCTCGACTATTCAAAGATCAATTTTGAGATCAAAAGGGAAGGCGTTACCGATACGACCTGGAAACTGGTAACGATGGGTAATTACCTTCCCGAGGGAGTGCAGTTTGCGACTCTGGCCAGACTCAAGAACCGTTCCGGCGGTCTGCTCCTTATCATGTTCGATTGGGTTTCGCTCGAAGAGGCAAAGCAGCGTCCCGGCGTTTTTTATACGTCCTTTATCGGGAAAGAAAAACTGTTACTTCGCACCAGACAAAGCAGAGCCAAAAACGGTATCGACACCCTGTTTCTCTCGTGCGCAAATACCGAGTCGCTATGTGGTAAAGCTTTTTACGATCGCGCGAGTAAGCAGATTGTGTACCGCGTAGTTGGCCAGGACCCGGCCCCTTCCCTAAACGATCCGCAAAAAACGCCCCGCAGTAATCCGGATTCGGCCACTTCGCCTTCGGGAACTTCCTCAGACTCCGGAACGGCCGACTCACAGTCGCACGACGATAACCCCTGGGAGTAATACGGGACTTTTCAGAACGTTTGCCTCAGTTTGTCAAATGCGGGCGCATGCAATCCCAGTCCACGCACATGAGAGTTATTGTTTGTGCAGTCTTGTTGGTAAGGATGGCGTTAGTAGGCGACAGAAACTACCAGGGTGGTGCGTCGTGCTCTGGCAGGCATGACGAAGGCAAAACGCTCGTCGTGTCAGGCCAATCAGGCTTCGAGGGCCATCTTGACAATGTCGTTGGAGGAGATCCCCTCTGTCTCGGCGTTGAACGAGCGGACGAGTCGATGCCGAAGAACGGGGTAGGCGGCTTTGCGTATGTCCGATTCATCGGGTGACGGACGCCCGTCGAGTGCTGCATAGGCCTTTGCGGCAAGGACCAGAAACTGCGATGCCCGTGGACCGGCGCCCCAGGTCAGATAGGGGCGAATCTGCTCAAGAGAGTTTTCTCCGTCTGTTCGAGTGAGCCGAACGAGCTTCACCGCATACCGAATGACCGATTCCGAAACGGGAATACGCCAGATCAGGCGGCGAAACGCCTCCGTCTGCTCTGCGGTAATCACAGAGTCCAGCTCGACGTGTCGTCGCGAGGTTGTCGAGCGGACAATCTCAACCTCGGATTCTTCATCGGGATAGCCGATTTCGATAGAGAACATGAACCGATCCTGCTGTGCTTCGGGAAGTGGATAGGTACCTTCCTGCTCAATAGGGTTCTGCGTAGCCAGAACCCAGAACGGCGAAGGAAGCGGGTAGGTGCGGCCCGAAGAAGTCACTTCGTTTTCCTGCATAGCCTGCAGCAGTGCCGATTGCGTCTTCGGCGGTGTCCGATTGATTTCATCGGCCAGCACGATATTACTGAACAGTGGTCCTTTGGCAAAGCGGAATTCGCGATGCCCCGTTGCCTTGTCTTCGTAGAGTATGTCCGATCCGGTGATATCCGAGGGCATCAGGTCGGGCGTGAACTGAACCCGGTTGAATGCGAGGTGAAGACATTCAGCGAGGCTGTTGACCAGGAGTGTCTTGGCAAGGCCGGGAACCCCGATCAGAAGACAGTGCCCGCCGGCAAGAAAACAGGCGAGAAGGTCATCGACTACCTCGGTTTGGCCCACAATCCGTTTAGCAAGCTCGGCCCGAACGCGACAAGCAGCTTCGCCGACCTGTCTGATGAGCTCGACATCTCCCTGCTTATCACTCATGAACGCTCCCGATAGGTTCTGATGGGGGGTTGTCTTCGGTTGCCGAATCCAGTTGTTCCTTGGATTTGGAAATCTGATGGAAGCTCAGATCGGTCCTGAAAAAATAATACAGACCTAAAAGAGTGACCGGGACATACGATGATGCATGAAAAATGATCGCTATTGCCCGTCCCTTGTCTTCGCCGACACCCAACATGACCAGCGCCGAAAGAAGCATGGCGTGAAGTGTACCGACATAGCCCGGGGCCAGGGGTATTGCCGCACCGATAGCGATAAAGGCAGTAGTGAAAAGACTACCGATAACAAAGGTGAAAGAGGTTCGGCCAACCAGCACGAATACCATTGCTGCATAGCAAAGCTCGATAACAATCGATAAAACCCCAATCGAGCCCACTATCCTGTTGGAGAAGACCCAGTGAAGGTTGTCGAACAATTCGTGAACGGCCAGGTGCAAGCGCTTCCGAAAACGGCGGGGAGCGATAACGACAATTTTTTCGGCCAGACCCTTGATCGTTCCGGGCATGAACCGATAGGCGATCAGCCCCGAAAGGCCGGCAAGCAGTCCCAGAGAAATCAGCCAGGCAAAGGGCTGCAATTCAGATAGCCGGCCCAGAGAAAAAATGGCGATGACAAGGAAAAGCCCGAAGGTCGCGATATCCAGGAGACGCTCCAGAATCAGAGACCCGACGCCGATAACGGGGCTATAGTGGTTTTTCTTCCAGAGCAATATCACCCGGGCAGCTTCACCCACGCGTGCGGGAAAAATGTTGTTAGCCATGAACCCGATCATGACGTTCGGGAAGAGCCCGTGCTTGGTGGTACCGGCATGATCGGGGAGAATCATTCGGGCACGAACAGAACGAAGCCAAAGCGAAAGAACCGAAAAAGCCGCACAGGCAGCTATCGCCCATGGGTTTGTGCCTCGTATCTCAGAGAGAAGCTTTCCCGGATCGACATCGCGGAAAAAGATCCACAAGCCGATCCCGGCAATGAGGACGCCGCCAAATAGCTGCAGGATTCGGGATTTTTTCACTTAGGCTCCAACGGGTTGAACACAAGTCCGGAGTAAATTTTGGGGAAGAAATTGGTCGATTTCTGCGGCATGCGCTCTCCACCCTCGACAACACTCCGGATTTTATCCATTTCAATCGGGCGGAGAAAGAAACATCCGTAGAATCGATCGGCATCGGAAGCGGTTTCGTAAGCTGTTTGAACTCCTTTGACGTACTCGAGTACATCGTGAAGCACCGTGCCGTCGAGGGGAAGACCGAAAATGCTTTTGACTACGATCGAATTCAAAATGGAGACATTCAGCAGGTTCCACTCGGGCGAATGATCGGCGCCGATTTCCTGCAGATGTTTCCGGCCGTTTTCGTTGAGGCTCATCCGGTGAATAGATTTGCTCTGGGCATCGAAATACACCATCTCCTGCTGATCCAGATCGGAGAGCAGAGAAGAAATTCCGTCTGGACCCGAGGCATCTGTTTCTTTAATGTCAAAATACTCTTTCAACCCCGATTTCATCTGCTCAGGAGATATCCCGGACTGCTTTCGTACGATACGGTGAAACGATCTGACCACAAGTCCGGGATCCTTCATGGAAACCAGCGTCATCATGACGTGGCCGTTTCCGGGCAGAGCGGTATTCTGATGAAACCTTACCGCGGTTTCATACCGGTGGTGGCCATCGGCGATAAGTACCTGACGCGGTTTGACCAGAGCCTGGAGTTGTTCTATGACCGAGGAATCGGTTATGGAGTATAGCTCATGCCGGACATTGTCGCCATCGACAAAAACACCCTCGGGTTCAGGGGGAAGTGCACTGCTGATTGCGGCATAAAGCTCCCCCTCGTCAGGGACGAGGCCAAAGATCTTCTCCGTGTTACACTTGAGCTCTTCAAGTTGTTCGTAACGATCCTGTTTCGGAGCGGATAACGTATTCTCGTGAGGGAGAATGACTCCCTCGGAGAAATCATGAAGTTGCACACGAGCGATTAGGCCGGTACGGGAAAACTCCGTTTTGCCGTCGCCTTCGCCGATTGTGAACACCTGCCGATACACGTACATCCGTGGTGTGCCATCCTGCTGCAAGACCCCCTGCTCTGTCCACGTGCCAAACAACTCGGCGGCTCTCTGGTGACGTTGCCGATTGGAAACATCCTGTGGCTGTGATTGATTCTGGATTATGCGAACAACATTGTAGGGGCTTTGATCATAGAGTCGTTTGACACCGCTCTGGTCGATCATATCATAGGGCGGGGCTACAAACCGCTGTAGCTCTTCGGGCGTCTCCAGCTTATAGCGTATTGCGCGAAACGGTTGTATGTCAGGCACAGCTCCTCCAGTGGTTACAAAAGTTTTAAGAATTAATTCTGCGAATCGGATTCGTACTCTTCCATGGAAGAGTACAGTTCTGTGAGTTTCCCGAATCCCATCAGGTGAAACAAACTCATGGTGTCTTCGTTCGGCGAAACGATCGCTATGGAGTGCTTTTCCTCGGTGAGACGAAGTACCTGGATGACAAGCGTAATGATTGAGCTGTCTACACGCGAGGCATTGGAAAAATCGAAGACGACAGGTCGTGGTCTCTGATTATAGACTTCTTTGCACGTGGAAAACATTGCATCGAGCTGTTGAAAAAAATTCTGTGAGTTCCAGGGATCGCTCCCCTCGAATTCCAACCTGATGTAATGCGCTTTGGAATGAACATGAAGTTTCATTGCAGTTCCTCAGAAAACGAAAGGTCCATTTCGGTTTGTTCTGCTTCGCGAAGACAAAAACTTCGACGGTGGATCATGCAGGGTCCCCGTTGGAGCAGCACCTCCCGGTGCTGTCGGGTGCCGTATCCCTTATGAGTATCGAACCCGTACTCGGGGTAGTCGCGCGCGTATTCACACATTATGCGGTCCCGGGTGACTTTGGCGAGTATCGATGCCGCAGCGATTGAGGCGCTTTGTGCATCACCCCCGACCACCGTCTGCTGAGACTCGACAGCGACGCCCTGGATCAACTGATTGCCATCGACCAGAGCCAGCTTCCAGGGCTTGCTCAGGCCTTCGATAGCTCGCCGCATGGCCAGAAATGTGGCCCGAAGAATATTGTGCTCGTCGACTTCTTCGTGACTGGCAGTACCCACCGCCCAGCAGAAGGCCTTTTCGGTAATCGTTGCGTATAGTTCCTCCCGCCGGGAGTGCGGTATCTTTTTGGAGTCATTGAGTCCCTCTATAGGCTCTGCCAAATCCAGGCACACAGCCGCAGCGACCACCGGTCCCGCCAGAGGCCCTCTCCCGGCTTCATCTATTCCGATAACCGGCGTCGAGATGGTACGGTCGAGTTTACGGTCGAATGAGTAGAGTTTTTTCCAGCTAAACTGTGCCACGAACCTTTCGTCCTTCCACTACCACGCGGTTGTGAGCGATCGCTTCAAGAGCGCGCCAGTAGGAATCGTGTTCCAGCGCCA
>JBEPYC010000276.1:0-5969 GCA_041641555.1 Chitinivibrionales bacterium
GTGAAGCGCAGCACTCAAAGGCGTTCGGCGTAACGGCCTCCGATGTACAGTTCGATATCGGTGCGGTTATGAGCCGTAAGACGAAAGTAGTACAAGCGTTACGAAAGGGTGTGGCAGCAACCCTCAAAAAACTCAAAGTCGAGGTAGTCCAGGGAAATGGTAGGATCGCCGGGAAAAAGGGCGATGCATTCGTGGTGGATGTGGATGGAGACAAGCTCGAAGGTAAGCGGTTGCTGATCTGTACGGGTTCCGAGGCGATCAGGATTCCGATCCCCGGCTACGATCTTCCCTATGTCTATACGAATAGGGAGATACTGGACATAGACAAAGTCCCGGAGTCTCTGACCGTTATCGGCGGTGGCGTGATCGGGCTTGAGTTCGCGACCTTTTTTTCCGAGATCGGAACGAATGTCACCGTTGTCGAGATGCTTCCATCGGTGGGAGGGCCTATCGACCCGGATATCGCTTCGGTTCTTCGCAAAGAACTGGAGAGAAAGGGAGTTACCTTTCACCTGCAGGCAAAAGTTACATCGGTTAAAGGCAATGCGGTCGAGTTCGAGAAGGATGGTTCGTCGCAGGCGGTGCCATCGGAGGTAGTCCTGATGAGTGTCGGCCGACGACCCGTGACACGCAGTATCGGACTGGAAACGATAAATGTCCATACCGAGAACAACGCGATTGCCGTGGATGACCGTGGCAGGACCAACGTTCCGAACGTGTGGGCGGCTGGCGATGTGAACGGAAAATCCCTCTTTGCCCACACGGCTTACCGCGAAGCCGAAGTCTGTGTGAGCGACATGACGGGAGCTCCCGCCCGGATGCGCTACAACGCAGTACCCGCCGTTATTTACACACATCCTGAAGCCGCGAGCGTGGGGATGACCCAGGCCGAAGCGGAGAAGAAGGGGTATGAAGTAAGTGTCACGAAACTCCCGATGAGCTATAGCGGGCGGTATCTGGCGGAAAACGAAGCCGGCAGAGGAATCTGCAAGATCATTGTCGAAAAAAACTACCGTACCCTTCTTGGTGTCCACATGGTCGGTGGCCCCTGCTCGGAAATTATCTATGGGGCTGGAACCATGATCGAAACCGAACTTCGGGTGGATGATATAAAAGAAGTCGTGTTTCCGCATCCGACGGTCGGAGAAATATTGCGAGAAGCAATCTGGCATGCGAAGGTGTAGACGGAAGAACCGCGCAGAAATTTACTAATAAAGACATACCCAACAACGGAGAAACACATGCCAAAGTCCCAGATTCTTGACCCCAAAAAACTTCGGAAAAGTTCCAAGCTCAGTTTCAAGGATATTCCAATCAATCAATACAGCACGGCATTCGATGATGAAGTGGAATCGCTTGGTGCCGATAACATGCTTCGGATTTGCCGCGACATGATGATCATCCGTGAGTTCGAAACGATGCTCAACACGATCAAGACAGCCGGGGAGTTCGAAGGGGTCCCCTATAATCATCCCGGTCCGGCTCATCTCTCGATTGGCCAGGAGGCCGCGGCGGTGGGGCAGGCCTATGCTCTGGAGGTCCAAGATTTCATTTTCGGCTCGCATCGCAGCCACGGCGAGATTCTTGCCAAGGGGTTGAGCGCGATTCACAAGCTCAAAGACAAGGATCTTCAGACCATAATGGAAACGTATTTCGATGGCAGTATTCTTCGGGTGGTAGAAAAGGAACGCCCGGATTCGGTCAAGGACCTCGCTATCGATTTTCTTATCTATGGTGCGTTGGCCGAGATCTTTGCGCGCGAAACCGGTTTCAACAAGGGCCTGGGTGGTTCGATGCACGCGTTTTTTCCCGCTTTCGGAATCTATCCCAACAATGCGATAGTGGGTGGCTCGGGTGATATTTCGGTCGGTGCGGCACTCTACAAAAAAGTCAACCAGAAGCCCGGCATTGTGGTGGCCAATATCGGCGATGCATCGCTGGGCTGCGGTCCGGTGTGGGAAGCGATGTGCGTTTCGACTATGGACCAGTTCAAGCACCTGTGGGAAAAGGACTACCGCGGTGGCCTTCCGCTGATTTTCAATTTTATGAACAACCACTACGGTATGGGCGGACAGCCGTGGGGTGAAACGATGGGCTTTGAGGTTCTGGCCCGGACCGGGGCGGGAATCAACCCCGAGCAGATGAATGCCGAGCGGGTGGATGGATACGATCCGCTGGCGGTAATCGATGCGTTCAAGCGGAAAAAGCAGGTCCTTGCCAAGAAGAAGGGTCCCGCACTTTTGGACACGCTGACCTATCGCATTTCGGGCCACTCGCCCTCGGATGCTTCATCGTACCGCGAGCGCGATGAAATTGATCTGTGGGAAAAGGAAGACTCGATCGTGGAGTTTACCGGAAAACTTGTCAAGCACAAAGTGGCGACACAGGAGCAGCTGGATGAACTTCGTGGACAATGTCGACAGCTTATTGTCAAGGCTCTGAAACGTGCGACCGATGACTCGCTTTCGCCCCGCATGGATGTCGGGAAGAATCCGGACGTCATTGCCCAGTATATGTTTTCGAATACCAAGGCAGAAAAGCTCGATGACCGGGAACCGGAAGTGCTGATGCCCCTCAAGGATAACCCAAGGGTTAAGCAGATCGCGCGGAGGAGCCGTAAGGGTGTTGATGAAAACGGGAAAGAACTTCCCAAGGGCAAGGCGGTTCAACTGCGGGATGCCCTGTTTGAGGCTATTGCCCACCGTTTCTACACGGACCCGACGCTTGTTGCCTACGGCGAGGAGAACCGCGACTGGGGCGGCGCGTTTGCCGTATACCGGGGTCTTACCGAAGCGCTGCCGTATCACCGTCTGTTCAATACCCCGATCTCCGAAGGGGCGATTGTGGGATCGGCGGTGGGCTACGGACTGTGTGGAGGACGGGTCATTGCGGAGCTGATGTATTGCGACTTTTTGGGGCGAGCAGGCGATGAAGTGTTCAATCAGCTTGCCAAGTGGCAGTCGATGAGCGCGGGCGTGCTGAAAATGCCGGTCGTAATCAGGGTGTCGGTTGGTTCGAAATACGGCGCTCAGCACTCGCAGGACTGGACCAGCCTGTGTACGCATATCCCCGGGTTGAAAGTGGTTTTCCCGGTTACGCCCTACGATGCCAAGGGGTTGATGAGCGCGGCCTTGAGCGGCACCGACCCGGTGATCTTTTTCGAAAGTCAGCGGGTGTATGATTTTGGGGAGCAGTTCAATCCCGGGGGCGTTCCGGAAGAGTACTACGAAATCGAAATCGGCAAACCCGACGTGAAGCGTACCGGCAAGGATGTCACGATCATAACGATCGGGGCTACGTTGTATACGGCTGTGAAGGCCGCGGACATGCTCAAGGAAAAGCACGGGCTGGAAGCCGAGCTGGTCGATCTCCGATCACTGGTGCCGCTTGACTATGAACCGATTATCGAATCCATAAAGAAAACAGGGCGTGTGGTATTGGCAAGCGATGCCTGTCAGCGGGGATCCTACCTCAACGATGTTGCGGAGAAAATAACCGAACTTGCTTTTGATTATCTGGATGCCCCGCCGGTGGTGGTTGGCTCGCGGAACTGGATTACTCCGGCCTACGAGCTTGAAAAGGCATTCTTCCCGCAACCGGATTGGATTATCGATGCCATTCACGAAAAGATTCTTCCGCTTCAGGGACATCAGGTGCAGAACAATTTTACCGAGATCGAAATGATGCGGCTGAGTAAGAAGGGAGTCTGAACGGGTGCAGCAGTGCAGGGACTGACGCATTTTGGCGGGGGAACGCAGTGGGTTCCCCCGCCCCTGATTTGTTCGAAATACCGGGACAGATGAATGAGGCAGCTTCCGGTCCGAGGCTCCCGAAACCGATACCGCAAAAAAAAACTTGACTTGGCTTGCTGCACCAGTTAATATTTTAAATGGTTGGAGTTCGGTCGAACTTCAGCAATCCCTAAGGCACCTCCTCTTTGTATCAACCCTGTTGATATACCACTATACACAAAGTTTCAGTGCACGAAAACGCTGGGCGCTCAGGCTTTACGTGTAGGGAGGGAAGTGAGAGCTGCTTCTGCAGGGTGCCACACTCGTTCCTCTGCTGGTACACTACCGGTTTGCACTGCGCGCACCGGAGTCAAACATAGTTCTCATTCGTGTATCATGATTCGGTCTCACAAAAGGATCTTCTCCAAGTACCCACAAGGTTCATAGTTTCTTCGACAGATAAGATTTCCGGCATTGTTTTTGCGGAAGTTAGAGCTGCGGCACGAACCTGCGGGCGATAAAACAAACAGTGTACAAACTCTTTCTATTCACTTATTCAGAGGTGTTTTGATGAACGTTGCGGAGTTGAAATCCAAGTCCATACTCGAGCTTAACGACTTGGCGATGAAATTCAACATTGATGATCATCGGAAGATGGACAAGCAGGAGCTTATCTTTGCCATCTCACAGGCCCAGGCAGCAAAGAACGGTCAGATGTATGCAGAAGGGGTTCTGGAGATCATGCCCGATGGTTTCGGGTTTCTCCGTTCACCGGCAAACAGTTATCTGAGCGGTCCCGACGATATCTACGTGTCTCCTTCGCAGATCAAACGTTTTCATCTCCGTACGGGAGACACCGTTACCGGGCAGGTGCGGCCGCCGAAGGACTCCGAGCGCTATTTCGCGTTGCTTCGGGTAGAAAAGATCAACTACGAAGATACCGAAGAGTGCAAAAAGAAGATCAATTTCGATAATCTGACGCCGCTTTTCCCGGAACACCGGCTCGATCTCGAGTTCGCTCCCAAAGAGACCTCGACACGAATCATGAATCTTTTCACTCCGCTGGGCAAGGGGCAACGTGGGTTGATTGTCGCTCCGCCGCGTGCCGGAAAAACGATTCTTCTGAAAAATATCGCCAAGGGTATCCTGCATAATCATCCGGAAGTGTTCCTTATTGTGCTTCTGATCGATGAGCGGCCGGAAGAAGTCACCGACATGCAGCGCTCCGTCGATGCCGAGATTATAAGCTCCACCTTCGATGAACCCGCCGAGCGCCATGTGGTAGTAGCGGAAATGGTAATCGAACGGGCCAAGCGTCTGGTCGAACACCAGCGGGATGTCGTGATACTGCTCGACAGTATTACCCGGCTTGCCCGCGCGCACAACACCGTTGCTCCTCACTCCGGCCGAATACTTTCCGGTGGAGTCGATTCCCAGGCACTCTACAAGCCGAAACGCTTTTTCGGTGCTGCACGGAATATCGACAGCGGCGGTAGCCTTTCCATTATTGCAACCGCCTTGATCGAGACGGGCAGCAGAATGGATGAGGTCATTTTCGAGGAGTTCAAGGGCACGGGTAATATGGAACTGGTGCTGGATCGGAAGATCGCCGACCGTCGTATTTTCCCGGCTATCGATTTGATGCGGTCCGGGACCAGAAAAGAAGAACTGTTGCTGAAACCCGAAGAACTCAATCGGATGTGGATTCTCCGGAAGTTTCTTGCTACCATGACCCCTATTGAAATGATGGAATTCACCAACGAAAAGATCTCTAATACCAAGAACAATTCTGAGTTCCTTAATTCAATGAAGAGCTGATGACCCACACCGGGGTTATTCCTTTTGGAGCTGCTCCTGCCAGGGTCGCCGTTTTCGGTTGTACCTGCAACATATCGCTTGAACTTCTGTATTTTTTTGTCGGAATTGCCTTCACGGTTCCGAAGGTAGAAAGCTTTATCTATGGTAGTCGGAGTTATTGGTACGGGAAATATGGGTCAGGCTCTGATCAAAGGGCTTATCAAACTGTATGGTAAGGCTGTGTCGGTTCTTGCCTATGACAAGCAGAAGAAAGTCTCCGAGTCACTGCCCCGGCACGTCACGTTCGTATCGCCTCAGCAGTGGGGGCGTAAAGGCATTCGTCCCGATGTTGTCGTTATCGCGGTGAAACCCAATGATATTGCCGATGCCGTCGGTCAGCTGAAAAATATCGATGGTGTCGACCCATTATGGTTGTCTATT
>JBEPYC010000277.1:0-5957 GCA_041641555.1 Chitinivibrionales bacterium
ACTCACAACGCGAAACACGCAATCCGCAACACGTTTAATTAAATTTTCTTATCGCCTGAACAGGTTTCAGTTTCAGGGTTCGCCAGGCAGGATAAAGTGCTGACACCAGTGCCGCCAAAGCGATCAGAAGCATTCTTGGTTCTGTAATTCTCCCTGCACCAGCCATTTTCAACACCTTTCCACTTCTCGTTCGTTACGCCGGGTTATCAATGTCTCACCCCACCTTGGGTCCGCTCCTAAGATAGTGCGAGTTCTCGGTATCGATGGATTCTTTTCGAATATGATCGTGATGCCTCACGACGGTCGGAATCCCACAAAGCATTGATACGCAAGGAATTAAGCATACTTTCGTATTGCTTAAATGAACAACGTAGCAACAAAAAATGCACTCTGTTTGGATAGACCATTGGTACATTCTGCCTTAAGGAAGCTTGTTAGAAGGCAACTTTCGACGGGCACCGGGTTGCTGCCGACAGTATCAAAGGTGGCCGAGGCGTGAAGACATTTCTTAGCTCGATCACAAAACTTTTTTTGCAAAGGAGCAATGCTATGAAGGGGTACAATCTGGTGCGGTCGGCCTTAACGGTCCTTTTTTTCTGTGCACTTTCCATGCAGGTACATGCGCTGAATGGTCGTATCGCCGTAAGCGCCGACGGCAATCAGCACGACGCCGACGATATCGGAGCCACACCCGCGACCTTGGCACTTGGCGCTGCCTGGGGCCTTCAGGAGAAATTCGTTCATTACGACTATGCTTCTCATATTTGGGACAACAGGGATGCACAGGAAGCCAAGATCGAAGAGAGTGCATTGACTGGCGGAGAGAAGTTCGGCTATGACCCAGCCATATTCGTGAACGCGTACCGTGAAACCAACCGTGCCGTCACCAGTGCCACAGCGGCCATAAACGCATCTTCGGAAGACGACTCACTGTATTTCATCGTTGCCGGCCCAATGGAGATAGCCTACCGCGCGCTTGATAAAGCAGACACTCAGAAGAGAAAGTTTGTCCGGGTTATTTCTCACTCGGCATGGAACAACAATCATGGCCTCAAGAACCACAACGGCTATGATGATGATGCAATAAAAGCATTAGGCATATACTTCGATCAGATCAGAGATCAGAACGGTGGTTTCAGCACCGGCCGGGACACATGGGGACAATGGACCTGGCTCAAGAACGCCAACGATCCCAACCTGCGGTGGGTTTATTCGCGAATGGAAGTAGTCGGTCGACCCGACATTTCCGATATGGGCATGCTTTATTACCTTATGACCGGGGAAGAACAAGGCGGCGTCACCGAGCTTAAAGACGTTCTCCTCAATCCTACGATAGCATCGCCTTGGATGTCTGAAAGGTCCCAACCTGCCTCTCTCCATATCCGTTCCGGCGAGCTTGTTGTTTCAGGGGCCGCGACGGGACTCGTGCGGATATTCAACCCAATGAGCAGACTGGTTCGGCAGGGTATGATTACAAACGGTTCTGTCCGCATTGATCTCTCGGGAGCCACTCCAGGACACTACATCGCGCTAATCACCAGTAACGGTCTGGAGATTCGCCAGTCGTTCATGCTAAGGTAAAAAGGGCACGCGGGATGGTTATCAGACTTTCCCGTCTGGCGAACCACACCCGCGATGTTTAACACGTGAGCAACAAAACAACTCATCAGCCCAATCTCGGCGATCGAGTTTCTCTATCTTATTGCTAGCAGCAAGCCTTACGTAGAATCCTGATAATTTCCGTAAACTTTCAGTCAGGGGGCAGGTATGAGGATAATAATGGCTCTATGCGGGTTCATCACCATGGTTGGGGTTTCTTTTGGTGCATCGCAAAGCCCCGTTTTCATGATTAACGAACAAGGGTATGCGTTTATTGAAGCTGAATCGTGCCCGCCCGACGGCCCCTGGCAGCTGAGTACCAAAAGCAGCGATCCCTGGGGCGGCTACACCGGAGAAGGCCACTACCTTTTCACCGGAAACAGCGAAAGCGGAGGAAACCCAACCGGCCACCTCGAGTACCGAGTCTATGTCAGTCAAGCCGGCACCTATAAATTCAGTATTCGAGGAATCAAGGATGGCAGTAAATGGGATATCGCCAACGACGTATACACCAAGTGGAAAACCGCCGATGGAAATGAAACACCATACATCAAAACGGTCAGCGGAGGAAAGAACCGCTGGTTCTGGAAAGCAAATTGTTACGACGGGCATGATCGTATAAACGGTTCAGGGTATTTGACTGAAGGCGTGAATACGTTTTGTATCGCGGGACGATCGAAGAATTTCTACATGGATCGGATTGTCATCTGGACAGGCAATGTCATTAAAGTCAACGAAGACAGGAGTAAACCCGATCAGCTCAATTACTGGGATGAGAGCGGTGTAAATTACGGAGCGAGCTTTTCCGAAGCGCCCATTCAGGGGGTGAAGGCAACGCAAGCATCGCTGCCCCGCGCCCTAATCACTCCGTCCGAGGCCGCCGCGCGCTGGTTTGATGTCAGCGGTCGGCACCAGAATCAGCAGACACCTGCAGCATCGTTGCGTATTCTCAAAGCAAATGGTCTCGCAACGAAAGAAACGAAAATTATGCGGTAAACAACCCCTGCAAATCTCAACCGAATGAGGTACATCATGAAAAAGACGATTGCACTTCCGATTCTGATTCTACTTCTGATGCGCACGATGTCATTCTCCCAGCCGGTTTTCCTGGAACAGGATGAAATGATAGTTATCGATGCCGAGGCTATCAATCCGGTCAGCCCGTGGAAACTCTGGACTGAAAACCATGCGCCAAACGGTACCAATTTCACCGGATCCGGATATTTTGTCGCCGATGATTCCAAATATGGATCAGGGCCGGTACGGGGTAAACTCGAATACCGGATAAAGGTGAGCAAGAACATGAACATGAAAGTGAATATCCGCGGAATGAAGGGAACAGAAGCTTTAGGGTGCGATGCAGGCGACCACTGCAATGACATCTACGCGTGGATGGAGGATTATTCTGGAGACTTTGGGAGTCCGGCCAAGACAATGGTCAAGAGTCGTGGATGGGCCTGGAAGGGAGTTCGGGAGCATGGTGGTCAGATGGATTTCGATCTGGAGGCCGGCAAGGTATACTCCTTTAAGATTGCAGCGCGTTCCGGGCTGGCCATGGTCGATCGCATTGCGTTCTGGACAAACAACTCTAAAAGTAAAGCCATTGACCTCTCGACTTCCCCCACTCCAATCGAGGGTGATGGCGCAACCGACGTGATTCCGGCCGGTCTGTTGGGAGTGGAAAACCAGGCGACCGTTACAAGCAATAACCCCAACGCCACCTACTTTTCTCTCAACGGCTCCAGAATACCGGGCCAAGCGGCCAAGAGCATGGGTTCAGCCATTCTTCTGCTTCGGATCGATGGCACCACGTTGCGCAAAGCGCTTCTAAGACAGGGTAACAATTAGTTGTCAACCAACTCACATCGTTACGGCAACCGGGTACGAGTCGGGGGCCACAGGGAGGGAAGCATGTCGATAACCATACGAATTTCAGCATTTCTTGTGTGTCTCGCGAGCCTGATTCTGGCCGACGGATGGTACATTGAGGCGGAATCAATCCCGGTGGTCGGAGACTGGATTCTGGAAAGCAAAAAGCCAGGGTACACCGGTGAAGGCTACATCATGAACAGCAACCCCTCTAAGATTAGCAGGGGAAGCAGAATGTCCTATGAGTTCACTGTCGAAACCGCAGGTACCTATATCGCCGACCTTCGCGGACGACGAGACCGGGAGGGTGTCTGCGAAAACGAGGCCGGCGATCAGTGCAATGACGTATACACCGCGTGGGATGGCGGCAACAAGGTCAAAACGATGGTCAAGAGGATGGGTTGGGATCAGTGGGGATGGCAGTCCACGATAGAGGTAGCTCATCATTCGTTTCAGAAGAACATGAAGGACCTGGAACCTGGTCCCCACAAGTTTCACCTTGAGATCAGGTCAAAAGGGGTGAAAATCGATGCAATCGCAATTTACAAAAAAGGCACCGGCCGACCGAGCTCCGGCACGGCTGTTGCTGAAGGCCCCCGTGCCCATTCGTTTCGGAGGCCCCACGGTGCCACCGAAGGGACACTTTACTCGGTAACGGGCCGGAAACTTGGCGAAATAACCGATAAGGCATCCCTCCAGAAGGCGCTCCGCGATCGTCCGAAGGGCACCTTTATCATTCAGGATGCCGCGGGAAACACCTTACGAAGGTTCGCCCGATAATCCGTAGATGTTCATGTTTTTTGACTTCGACAAAGCACATGGGAACGACAATGGTGTCGATTTCCCTAAGGTCGAACAATCAAGGAGAGAAAAACGATGAAACATACAGTTGTCTTGACCGGGCTTGTCTGTCTGGCAGTACTAAGTAGCACAACTCACGCGGAGATGATAGGACCTTTGGGACCCAACGACAAGGTCGCAATGGAAAACGACGGCAATTACCACGACCGGGACGATATCTGCGCCTTGGCTGCGCAAATCCTCTTCATGGATGCCTGGGGATTTCTCGATCGTCTCGTGCATGTGGGACATTCCAATCATATGGGAAGAACTGATGATGAAATGCACCAGGAGATGCAAAAGACTGCGTCGGAAGCAAAGGAGCTTTTTGGTATTGCCGACGGCATCATTTATGACCATCAGGCGGGAGACGCGGGGTGGAAAAACCTTCGGGACAGAATCAACGAAACTTCCGCATCGAGTCACCTCTGGATTCTGGGCGGAGGGCCGTTCGAACAGATTTACAAGGCGTGCGCCGCGGCGGACGAAAACAAGTACCAGTTTATAACCGTTGTTACCCATCACGGATGGAATTCAGGCCATAACGACGCTCAGAACTATCATACTCTCGGCGATGTCGCCGATTTGGGGGTACCAACGGCCAGACTCGAGTCCGGATCCAAGGTGGCTTGTCATTGGGGGTCCGGAATTGATGATATCGAGCGCCTGGACAGCGCACTGAACGATTGCCCCAAACTCAATTGGTTTGTCTCGCGTGTATACGCGAAGGGCAGCCCAGACTTTACCGATGCGAGTATGACTCTTGAATTGGTATCGGAAACGCTTATGACGGGAGAAAAGCGCTCTATGGAGCCATGGCTGGCCGAAGAACTTAATGCCCGAAGTTGCGGTAACGTTGGGATAAAGCCTCGAAACTCGAGACAGGCACGGGGAATTAAGCACCAAACCAGTATCCCCACAGGACTTTTCCAGCTCGATGGTCGACACCTGGCACCTGGAATGCAAGGCCGGGTTAAAAGTTCTGATGTAAACCGTGCGCTTTTGCTGGATTACGCTAAGCCACCAAAACAGTAGCTTTGTCAAACCGCTATCTGGTGCTTTCGCACATGATTACTATCAAAGGAGTCCTCTAATGCCAAAGTTGCGAGCTGCCGTGTTTATAGCTATCTCGGCACTTATGGTCCATGTGTTCGCGGGAGATCAGATCACCCTTGTTCCCAAGGATTTTGCGCAGGCTCCCGGAGACGGATTTGTATCTCCGCGCCTGGGGGCACTTGCCTCTGTCGGCACCGAAGATGCCTGGGGTGCTTGTGAGCTGACCTTCCAAGGTGCATCCGGTGTTTACGCTGTTACAATTACCACCAAGATCGAGGACGACGGGGAGTGTACCTATCGAATTCTCATCAATGGAGAAAAGAAGGGAGAGTTCACCAATCCTCGCGTGGATGATAATCCCGAGCTTTCCCACTATGATCTGTACGACCATACTTGGGAGGGGGTACAAATCCAGGAGGGAGATATCGTTCGAGTCGAGTTCAACAATACCACCAACAAACTCTACGACGAACGAAACGCACCGGGTTACTCATACGCAAAAGGACGATGGAAAAGCCTTACCCTCACTCCTTCCGGAAGCGTGGCTCTGCATCGGTGCCTGACCACACCACGAAGGGGAAAACCTTCGAGAC
>JBEPYC010000278.1:0-5931 GCA_041641555.1 Chitinivibrionales bacterium
ATTATCGTTGACGGTAACGGGCACAGAATCACCAACAACATTTTTCATACCATGAATTATATCGTATCCTACGATGGAGCCGTGTTTATATACAACACACGTAAGCGCGGAAGCGTCGATGGGGGGCTGTGGGGTTCGGACCTTCAGATCATGCACAACACGTTCCGGGGCACCGGTCGCTCTGCACTTTACATGCATGCATTGAGCGCCGACTATGAGCAGAAACCCATTCGGTTTGGTTACAACAAATTATCGGTCAACGGGATGCGATCCGCCGAGTCGGCATCGATGTACCTTGCTACCGCTCCGCGGAATACCGAAATCGATCATAACTGGTTTTTCGACCTGAACCGTGCGGCAATATGGCAGGATTTCAAGGGGGCGCCTACCCGCGTGCATCATAATGTATTCTGGCGAGGTAATTCGATACGTAACCAGGACAACCCGCGCGCTCTTCGGGGGCCAATTAGCGTCCAACTTGCCGCCAACAACCGCATGGATCCGGCAACACTCAACAAAGTCTATAACAACACCATTTTGACCGTCAATCGAGGAGCCAGCACGGGTACGTTCGGCACCAACTTCCTGTTCGGCACAGCAACCGAACTTGGTCTTGCCGATTCGGCCAATTATGATTTCAGACCCACGAAAAACTCCCCGGCGGTAGACGCAGGAAAGCGTGAGATCATACTTTCGTACCATCGAAGCGTGTCGGTGGATGACCCGCTGAGCGGCAACGGTCCCGACCCTACTCCCACTGGATGCTGTGAGCAGCATCCGGCCGACTCTTATGAGGGAAGAGCCTGGACGGGGCCGATCAATACCGGGGTTACTGTCGATGACTACGTCGGTGATGCGCCTGACTTGGGCGCATACGAGTACGGGGGCGAGCGATGGGTGCCCGGTGCTGATTGGGAAGAAGCCCAGCGGCTATGGAACTACCCTCCGGGATCGACGCCAGCCTTTCGGACGGATCTCTACACTGGTGGCCATTCTCTGCTAGGCATGGGTGTCCGCGTAAACTCACTGGGCCTCCTGGTTTCTTCCCGCGATGATAAGATTAGCGTTCTCCGACTTCTCAACGCTCAAGGGCGCCTTGTCGTTCACGCTGAAGTAATGCCTGGAGAAACCAAGCTCGTTCCTACTAAACAGATGCCCGCGGGTGCCTACTTGCTCTCCCTGAAATCCGGAAGATCGGGGATCACTCGCCGGATAGTTATTCCCTGAGCCAGGTGCTTTTTTCAGGGGTTTGTATTCATGCACCAGGGAGACTTCTCCTTTTCTACCACGGCGCCCTCTTAAGGGCGTCTTTGGTCGCTTGAAGGCAGGAACCTCAAAACGTGCGATTCTTCTCCCTTTCTAATTACCGGCATTATCTTTAAGGAGTATACCCCATCATGGTTCATCGTTTCAGAAAAAGGAAACCAGGTGTTTAAACTTATTGCCTTTGGCGCCTGCGCCTTGATTGTTCTTCAGAATCAGTCGTTTGGCTACAATTGTGACAAACCCGGCAGCAATTGGAGTGACAGCTATTCAACTAACGGCAAATGTTATTGCGCCACAAGCTTTGATCACGGAATAGGAGCATTTGAGGTCATGACGCCCGCGGGCATAAAAACGGTTAGAGAGATTTGCGAAGCGCTGGGCCCCGGCCCCGGCAAGTCCGGCAATCCTGTCTACAACGATATCCAGTGCGGCAATGGACCCGCCAATTTTGCCGGAGATGAAGACCCCGATTGTTGCCCGGGGCGCACGGATCAGGGGGCGAGCGGATGTATGGTTCTCGGTCCGATGTGGGATTTGAGCGTGTTTGGCTCAGGCCCTCAAGCCGCACCTGTGACAAATCACGACACCGTGCATGCAAGCAGGGGACGGACTTTGACAACACTGGATTATTACAGCGGGGTTCTCAGAAATGACTACGACCCCAATGGTGATCCCTTCACGGCGGAACTCAAGACAGCACCCTCCCACGGATCGATCACGCTTCACCAGAACGGGACATTTACCTACGAGCCGGATCCAGGCTACTATGGAACCGATGCGTTTACCTACCAGGCTACCGATGGTGCTCTCTCCAACGTTTCGACAGTTACGATTAGAATTGTCAATGGGGTTATTGTCGACTGGGACGATTATTCGACAAGAAACAAAGCAAGGCACCTTCAGGATGTTCCCGGATATCTGGGTACCGAATACAATACTATTCGTAGCGAGGGATTTCTTCAGGTTCCAACGAATCTGGCGGCCAACACGTACCGGATCGAATTTTTCTACCTTGCACAGGGCGAATCTCGCACCGCTACGTTTAAGGTGGCCGGCTCAACGGTCACATCATCCATGGAGATGGGCCAGGGCGATCAGAATACGTGGCAAAGTACGGTACTCAGCGATGTATCAGTGAGTGAGAACGCAAACCTCGTGCTCGAGCATACCGGTTCCGGCATCTACCCGGATTACATGGTTTTCACGCCTGTCAGTGCCACCCGGAATTCCTCTACCAAGGAAGGACGGCGGCATATGTATACCGGGTCAAAAATAAGAAAGACTGTCTCCGGCAATGGCGTAGTGCTCCAAGGTCGATCGGGAAAGACAATCAGCCTTCGTGGCCGAGTAGTACAAAGTAGCCTTAACCGCTCGTTGCTGGAAGACTAAGCCGCTTTCTGCATGCCTTCCGCGCATGCAAAACCGGTTTGGAGTAGGCTTCAGAAGTAAGCACCCGAGACTTCCCAATCATATACTCCAGACGCATCCCCGATGAACACGCCGGAGAAAGAAGGAACGGGCGGAAACGGCACGCACCTGGTTTTGCCAACTACCCATGCGGAGTTTTATGCAGGGTTTCGAAAAAAGGCTTTGTCTTGACCGGGAGGCGCGATCGAACCGCGATCGACCAGATTCGCTTTTCCTCCGACATTACCATCAGAGAAATGGTTCAGTGGAATATCTCCGATCAGCATATGTGCCGCAAGGTAACCAAGCCTCGAGAACCCCGGGTCGATTGTGGAAATGGGGTAGGTCTCCGATTCAGGAGCATTGTCAAACGAAATGAGAGAGATGTCTTCGGGCACTCTAATACCAGCGGTCTGTAGCCAGACGTAATATTCATACGCAATGGCATCGTTCGGTGCGATTATGCCGGTCGCCCCCCACTGCACAATCTCTTTCATCGAAGGGGTCGCGTCTATGACCGTTTTTCGAAAAGATCGCTTTGACCCGGCCTGTCCGAGCATGCAGGTAAACTCATCGACTCGTGCTTCTATTCGCTCTTGAATCGATCCGTCCCGTTCGCATTTTGGCCCTTTCCAAAAGGTTTCCGTTTGATTTACCACAAGGATTTGCGGATGTCCCGGATGGGAGAGCGCCGCTTCACGGGTCAGTTCAGCTCGACGATTAACCCAATCGATACCACCTCCCCAGAAAACGGGAAAGGCAATGCGGCGATGTCCCGCCTCGACAAGAACCTTCACAGCCAGAAATGCATCGGAGTATTCATCCCTATACAGACGAAAGTACGTATTGGAAAGGCCCAGATTTTTGCGTGTATAGGTAGCGGCCACTTCAGAGGAATCAAAGAGCACGACCGGCTTTCCCCGGGTTCGCAGCTCCGGCAACCATTCATCCAAAAGGGGAAGTCGGAACCCGGGATGGACCAGCGCACCTGCATACCGACTATCCAGTTTGTAAATAATATTCAGGCATTCGCGAATACACTCCTGAATCCTCGGTTCACCTTTATGGTGCACGGCGCCCATCGATTGAAACGCCTTTCGATATCCCGCATTCATCAGTTCTTGAGAAAAGGAATTCACGAATCTACTGGTAAATGGGTTGTTGATCAATCCTTCTCGAAAGGCGACCTCGTGGGGGGAGAAAATCAAGACAACCGGTGCGGAATCATGAACGGCAGCATGCACTCGCGTATCATTTGACCGAGTCGATTCGCTCTGAAAAGGCCCCACTATCCAACGCCTGCCTTTTTTGTGCAAAAAGCCTTCGTGCTCCAGCCGACGAAAGACTTCGGTGACGGTCGTGCTGGTAATACATTCTTTTTCGATGAAAAACTGTTGTTTCGGAAGAATACTGCCTATTCGCAGAGTACCGTCGGTTATCTCGGACCGGATCGAGCGGTAGAACTTTTCTACCGACGTTTCTTCACCGGTCGCTCCGGAACAGGAAGACCTGAATTGAGGTGCGATTTTCGTTCGTGCTCCGCGACGACATATCACCAGTCCTTTCTCTTGTAGCTCATGAAGTGCCTGGGAGACAGTGGTGCGAGATGTATCATGGGAACGGGCGATTTTTGCGACCGAATCAATATTACTGATCGATCCGTTGCGAATCCGTTCTTCCAGGCTTCTGGCTATTCTCGATGCTACTGTCGGTTTCATGTCTAAATCAACGAACCACGATCGTTTTCAGGCCCCGTGTAGGACGGTGAATTTCAAGGGCACCCGGTAAGAGAATCGATTTTTCCGGCAACCGTTTTCCGAGAACAGAGAATGCCGGGCCGGGCATAGAAGCACATTTTGTGTCGAGAGTCAATGATGTTTCTTGTCGGGTGTCCGGACCGGTGGCTGTACTCAAGCTTCTGACAAACACATCTTTGAACGAAATATGCACCGCGGAGCCGCTGTGTACCTGAAGTGAAAAATGACCGCGCATGCCGACGTTCTTTTCCTGATGATTCTGGTTATTCAAGGACGGCAGATCGACATCCTGAATCACCATGCCATTGAGCACCGTTTTGACTCTGGTACCGGAGGCGATAATTTCGTACTCATTCCAGGCAGGAGTATCTGTGGAGTAAAAGAACTCCAAGCCCTCGGGCGAACTCGACCGGTCTCCCCCCGCAAGCCATCCGCGATCGTTTTCCGTTTCATCGTAGAGGCTTCCCGTTCGCCACGGACCTCGGGGATGGATATCCGCTTGCGGACCATTCATCCAGCCTCCACTGGTAATCGTATCGTACCGACTCCGAAACTGAATTCCACTATTCCCCCTCAGATCTTCGTATGCCTGGAATCGGCACTTGAAATGAAAATCGGTGAACTCTTCGGCGGTGTAGGTCAGCCACATGTACCGGTGTTCTTTTTCCGTTTTTATTTCAATCATGCTGTCGGTAACGGAAAACCAATGGACCTTATCCCGGTCCTTATCTACACAGTTGACATTCCATCCAGAAAGGTTCTCACCGTTGAAGATTCTTGTGAAACCCTCGGTGTCCCACCCGTGCGAACCGCCGGCAAAAAGCAGTACGGCAACAAGGAAATTCGCTCTGCATGCACACGAAAATACAGAAAGAGAAAACCGACCTCGTTTCCTGACTACATGGGACTCCATAGTATGCCTCCTGATTGCTTCCGGAAGCCCGATTCGAAGGGAGCGCATCCGCACAGCAGGGTTATGTACATTATATCATATGGGGAAACCATTTCTCCATACGGCCGCCTCAATGGCGCTAACACGAATACCCGGAAGATCGAAATAGATTCGATCTCCGGGATCCAGAGACGTTCTGAGCGGATGTCTTACTCGGATATCCGCTCAGATACACCTAAATATCGGCCGCAATGGCCAATACCTCTCGGTCGCACTCGTTCTTACTGCAGACTAATATAATCGAAATGACATCCTTCACCATTTGCTCTTCGGCAGATGAGTTCCGCACCGGCGGGTATCGACACCGAGGCTGTCGCCTCTGCGTATTCCCGTGAATCGAGACCGTGCGATGCCGTTGCGGCGACTACGCCGTTGACCAGTATTTCGATTCCCCCGGCAGAGCTGCCCGAGAGGTAACTCACGGTTACCGAGGATGCCGCCGGGACACTGTTCCATTTGCAGTACTGGCCATCGGTGCCGAATTTGACTTTCTGGCCACCTGATGCATTGCTGTCGTCATTAATCCGCCCGGTGACTTCATCGGCAAGC
>JBEPYC010000279.1:0-5909 GCA_041641555.1 Chitinivibrionales bacterium
TTGACTATTCGTGTTTCATTCATGGCGTACACGCTTGCTGCCCAGAGATTTCCTCTGATGAAAACACAGTTCTTTATGTCCAGTTGTCCTTTCCAAGAATAAACGGAGGACGCATATTCCCCGTTGTTTCTATCGAATAAACAATTTTTAATGTAAAGCGCGGAGTCCATATTTGCGTCTGATGCGTTGTAGGTTATGGCGCCGCCGTGGCTTTCCCAGTTAGAGTCATTCTCGAAGACACAATTCTGAATGTACATAGAGTGATCGGTGGTTACGCCCCCGCCAGCCCAACTTGCTCCATTACGAATGTAGAAACCGTCAAGCGTACTCTGGAAGGCACCCAGGATGCATGGTTGTCCATCGTGGATCTCAGTTTCCCTTGTTGCCCAATCCCTCTGCGAGAGTGCGTATTCCGTTCCGGCAAATCCTCCTATCACGGAAACATTGGGGAACAGTTCGAAGGTAAGTGCTCCGCTACTACTCACCTCGGTGGGCTGGTATCTCCCCTGTGCTACCCATACTGCCGATTTACCTTGAGTCTTTGCGGCGGACAACGCGTCATGGAGGCTGGTAAACGCGTCATACCATCTTGATCCGTCCCCGGAACCAACTGCGTCATCATCAACGCACAAGACATTCGAGGGGAGCCTGTCCAAATCATAGATCATTACTTCTTGTGTCAGTATGTCGGTTGAAACCCTTGAGCTTGCCGAGGTAAGAGTAAGTTCAATCGAGAAATCCTTGTCGCGCTCATTGACCTCATCCCGGGCACTTGTAGATAGAAGGATTGTTGCGGTGGTCTCGCCACTTTTGACAGAGAGTGGTTGATCAGAAGCGGACGTGTAATCGGTCCCAGCCTGAGCCAGGCCATTGACAGTAGTGTATGTGAATGAAGTATTGAATTCAGACTGTCTGTTCATGGTGACCGTAGCAGTAACCTGTTCCCCTTCATCCACAGCCTGACTATCCACCGTGAACCCAACGGTAGGCGGCTCTTCGTCATCGGTGATCGTGAGAAGCTGCTTGAGGGGCGAAGCCGACAGTGATGCGTTGACCGGGGAACTGAGCACGAGATTCGCGGTTTCATCTTCCTCGTATATGTTATCGGATGCAATGGTTACCGTGACGGTCTTCGACGTAACGCCCGGCGGGAACGATAACTCCTGGTTCGTATACGAGAAATCGCCGGCTTCCGTCGTGCCGTGCACCTTGTTGCACTGCACCGTGACCGGCTGCCCGGATGCCCCCGTCAATCTGACTTCCACCTCGATCGTGCCTGTTTCCTCCTGCTGGTTGGAATAGGTCACCGTCCCGAATTCCACCTGGGGCTGGTTCCCAAGGTCGTTTTCGTTAATCGTGACCGTATGGGTGGTGGTTCCAAGTGTGGCATCGGTCGGCGAACTCAAGATGACCGTGAATGTCTCCGCATCTTCGGACAGCGCATCGTTGGTCAACGAGACCGTGAATGTACCGGAAGTCTGTCCGGCATCGATCTTCAGAGTCCCGCTGGTGGCGGTGTAGTCGCTTCCCGCCGCCGCAGTATTGTCGCTGGTGGCATACTGCACGAAAGCATCCTTCTGCGACACCGCCGCCAGAGTCACGGTGATCGTGGCGGCCCCGGCGCCTTCATCGACACTCGATGTGGTGTTCTGAAATCCAATCTCCGGCGCGCCGTCATTGTCCGCAATCACCAGCCACATTCTCTGAATGAATGTTGTACCGGCGGAGTCGTACATGTTGATTGCCACGGAATCCAGATCCGGCTCATCAGTGGCATCATCCACGATATCCACTAAAAGGCTGTCCCGTGTGGTGTTGGGATCGAACACTACGTTTGTTGTCACCAGACTGAAGTCCGTGGTCTCCTCTGCAGTTCCCGAACCCACGGAGAATGTGTACTTCTGCGCATCCACCGATGCTACCGACAGGCTCAGCGGAATCTTCACCGTGCCCGCGGCCTCACTCACTTCCATTCGTGCCTGGTCAAAGGAACCACTCACCTCATCGTTGTCCTCGATCGTGTACGCACTCTCGGTGATCGCCCCCAGTTCAAGACCCGAGGAGGGATTGGACAACGTCACCGTCAGGGACTCATCGTGCTCATCGAGATTGTCGTCGGTGACCGTGAACACCACATACTGCTTCGTGCTCTGCGACGGGAATGTCAGGGTCCCTCCGGTAAGCGCGAAATCGGTTCCCTGCACGGCGCTGCCGCCGCTTTTCAGCGCGTAGTCGACCGTCACCTCTGAGGCCGATGTAGTCGACAGCTCCACCAGCAGGCTGCAAGGCGATTTCGACTCCGCTCCGCTGCCCGAACCCTGGTCGAAGGATACGGTCAACTGTTCATCATCCACGATCGAGATCGTGTGCTCATCGGTGCCCAGGGAGGCAAGTGTGGAGTTGGAGAGACTCGAAAGCCCCAGCACGATCGTGCGGGCATTGTCGCGTGATGCATTGTCCGTAACCGAGACCTGCACCGAGTCGAGCGTATCACCCGCCGCAAACTCCAGTGTGGCCTCGGTGAACGAGAAGTCGCTTCCCGAGGTTGCGCTGCCGGTTCCCAGGTCACTGCAGGTGACCGAGAGGGGAAACGACGCCGGAGTGGAGAGCTTTACTTTGATATGCCCCGAACCCGCATTCTCGGCAATAGAGCCGGAGGACTGGGTGAAACCCACAGCCAGGGTCTCATCATCGGTAATCGTGAGGGCCATCGACGAGTCCTCACCCAGGGTGGCGTCCCCGCTGGGATCGGAAAGATCGATAACCACCGTCTCGTTACCCTCACGAATGCGGTCTTGATGGATCGCTATCGCCAGAGTCTGCGATGTGGAGGATGAGGCGAAGGTGATCTCGCCGGTTGCCGATGCCACCGAGTAGTCCGCTCCCGATGTGGCGCTGCCGGTGGTGGTTACCGTGTAGGTGACGCTCACCGGGGAGGTGCTCTGCGTGTTGAGCACGATGCTGAGCCGCGCGGTGTCCGCTGCCTCACTCACGCTCACCTCTGATGTATCGAAATTCACCGAAAGCTGCTCGTCATCGATGATCGTCACCATTGCCGTGGGCTCGGAGGAGAGGCTCGCCCGACCCGTGGGGTTGGAGAGGCTCACCACGAACGTCTCATTCGACTCGCTGATATTGTCGTCGATGATGCTCGCGGAGATCGTCTTGCCGGTCTCCCCGGGCAGGAATCTCACCGTACCGGGGCTCATGGAGAAGTCCGCTCCCGATGTCGCCGTGCCGGTGCCGGAGAGCTGGTAAGTCACTTCGATTGTGTCTTCGCTTGCGCTGCTGAGGGTTACGTTCAGGTCCACCGAACCGGCGGTTTCGTTCACGCTCTCTGATGAGGGCTGGAAGTAGATCGACACCTGTTCATCATCGATAATCGAGACGGTGGTTGTGTCCGGAGAGCTGATCGTGAGTCCCGAGGGAGAAAGCAGGGCCACCTGAAACGACCGGTCGCCGTCGATAGCGCTGTTGTCTACCACCTGAAACGCGATATGCGCAACCGTGTCACCGGCACTGAACCGAAGGGTGTCGGCGGGGAGAATGTAGTTGCTGGTATCGAGGATGGAATCCTCGGTTACTACTTCGTAGGGTACCGAGGTAAAGGCAGTTGTCTTCTCCGAGAGTTTCACGGTGAGCGTACAGGTCCCGGCGGACTCGGAGAAGGAGTACTTGGATGATTCGAATGCAACATCAGGAATCACAGTATTGTCTTCATAGGTCACCCACACGGTGTCGGAGGTGCAGTTGTCTGAAGAGTCGCACACGGTGATTATTACTTCGGAAGTGCCTTCGGAGAGGCTGATGGAGCCGCTGCTCCAACTCGTGGTGGTGTGAGTAGCGGTGCCGGAGGTGTTCGCGGCCCCGGTAACCATGAAAGTTACCGACTTGATTGTTCGATTATCGGCAAGGGGCCCGCCCAAAGCTATAGTATTAGTGCCGGTGGTTATGCTGTCCTTGCTTGCAGGCGAAGTAACCGAGATGCTGGGTGCTTCGGTGTCCCTGGGAGAGTAGATTGTGACGATTGTGCCGGATTCCTTCTGAATGTCATCCTGCAGAAAGCATCGAGCAACGACCTTGTAAGAACCGGGAGCACCAAAAGTCAGCGGAAAGCGGGCGGTGTCCACCTGTGTCACCTCACGGATGATGTAGGAGGGGTCCGCAGGAAGCTGATCGGATGCAGTATCGCTGAGTTCGTACTGATATACGTATATGGAATCGATGAACCTGTACAGCTCCTGCACAATCTCGAACTCCACCTCTTGGCCTGCGGTATCAGCATAATGATCCTGCGTGAAGGTCACTTTTGCATCCGAATGCTCCGAAGCAGGGAAAGGGGGTGCAGCACAGGAGCTGAGCACCCCATAGCTGATTGCTGCGGCCACGAACGAAATGGTAGTTGGTAAAATATTGACTTTCATCTGAGCTCTCCTTCTTACATAAAGCCGTTGGGCAACCCTGCAGGCGATCTCGCACGAACCCCTGTGGTCATCTCGCTATTCGCACTTTTCTATATCTTACCACAACAGAAATTGGAAAAAAGGCGAACCGATTACCCTATTGTCGTATTCTGACCGTGACATAACTGGAAGATTTCACGCGTGAGTGTTTCGGATTCCGCCAAACTCGGGAATCCACATGCGGCCAGCCTGATAAAAATAGATTGGGGTAAGCATACAATGTGCGAAAAAGAACGCGTCGGGGCTCAATTTGAAAGCTTTTTTTGATTTCAAAAGAGAACAAACCCGTGGCGGAAAGAGCCTATCGGCCATTAATCTAGCGTACTGAGTCTAACGCTTCTATACAGTTAGTGTTTTTTCATAATTATATTGATCGGTGCGTTACACACAAACCTTTATCGGCTCTGTATTGTGATGATCTATGTATTCGCTATAAGCTGGAGTACGTTGGCAAAGGTGTCACGACGTATGCGTTTGTCGGTGAGTTCCCGGAACCATCATTCCACAAGGTTGAGCCATGAACTGCTTGTCAGTGTGAAATCTTGGTGAAAGCGTGGATGTCGTTTTAGTCAGCATTTGACTTCGGCCTTCTTGTGGTTGCGTAGTTATCAACGATAAGTGAAGATCAAGTTATTTTGGGGTCTGGAGGTCTATTGGTCGCAAGAGTCGAAGAAAATCTTGGTGTCCGTGACGACTCACACGCTGACCGAACACCTGTCTGTCAATGTGCTGAGTACGGCAAACAGGGTTGTCGTCCCATTGCGCTTGTTGTCATGGGTCTGATTGACAGGAGTTCCTGGGGTTAGTGGCATTATGGGACGGGTGAGATCAAGTGCCTGAATCTGGCTTTTCTCGTCAACGCATAAGACGAGAGCCTTTTTGGGAGGGGCAAGGTAAGGGCCAACAACATCCTGCAGTTTCTGGAAGAAGTATGGATCCTTGCTTAGCTTGAATGCTTCATTAAGATGCGGTTTGAGATTGTACTTGCGCCAAATCCGTGCAACCGTGGAGGGGTTGACAGTTTGTGCTTTGATCATACTGCGCGTCAATCGGCGGGTCGCGCGGCGGCTTAGTGTGCTGCGTCGCATGTACAATGGCTTGTTCTTTGCGGGAGGAGATCCTACATTTTCTACTAGGTCGCGGAGCACCTTGTGTTAGCCCCAAGAGTCATGGTTGTATGAATCTTCCGTACCACAACCTAATTGTATGGCGAGACGCCCCGAATTTTTTAGCGATCTCAATGCACTGGTTACCTTGGGATGCCAAAAGAACAATCCTTGAACGAATCACGACTCGGTGTTGGCTGCTTCGACTCTGGGACCAATAGCGCTATACATCCACACCAACGACACGTACCAAGGGCGCGTGAGGCCTAACAGGTGCTTGAATACTTGCTTTTCGTCCATAGCCTGATAATAGAAAACGCTACATCTTGGAGTTACTTAG
>JBEPYC010000280.1:0-5893 GCA_041641555.1 Chitinivibrionales bacterium
CAAAAGAAATACCAGAAGCGCATGGCGCCTTCCAGGAAACCCTTGCGGTTTTTCCGGTAGACACCACGCGCGTCAGCATTTCCGGTGCGCGTGGAAGAATTGCCACGGACAAACGGGCGTTATCTGCCTTATTTGACTTCGACAGTGGCCCCGTTCTCCTCGAGCTGCTTTTTGACATCTTCAGCTTCTTCCTTGGAGAGGCCTTCTTTGACCGGCTTCGGAGCGCCCTCGACCAGATCCTTGGCTTCTTTGAGACCAAGACCGGTGACCGCACGTACGACTTTAATCACCTGGATTTTCTTGCCGCCGGCTTCCTTCAGCACAACATCAAACTCCGTCTTCTCTTCGGCAGCTTCACCGCCGCCTGCACCTGCTGCAGGCATTGCAGCCATCGCCATCGGCGCAGCCGCTTTTACATCGAACTTCTCTTCGATAGCTTTAATCAGCTCCGAGAGTTCAAGCACGGTCTTATTACCGATAGCTTCGATGATTTCTTCATTGGTTATGGTAGCCACTCTGAACCTCCTTGAAATTTGTATAGAATGTTTTTACGTGTCCGTAGGGAAAATCAGCCTTCAGATTCCTTCTTCGACCTAAGCGACTCAAGTACACCGAGCAACTTGGTGAAAACACCATTGAGCGCTCCGGCAAAGTTGGTCGTTGGAGCCTGAAGGACCGACAGCAACTGAGAAAGAAGAACTTCTCGTGAAGGCAGATCGGCGAGCTTCCCGATAGCGTCAGGGCCGTAGAGGGTACCCTCGACGATAGCCTGGGTCACCGGAAGCAGATCGGCATTTTCTTTCTGGAAATCCCGGATTACTTTCGAGGGCGCGGTGGCTTCTTCGGGAGCAACGGCAATTCCCGTGTGTCCCTTAACAAAAGGAATCAAATCCTTTTTCTCACCGTTGCATCGCTCGAGGGCAATTTTTGCGAGACTGTTTTTAACGACGATATACTTGACCTCGTTGGTCCGGAACTCCGTACGCAACTTTGTCATTTTTTCGACCGTAATACCGCGGAAATCGGTAAGGTAAATACCGGACGCATTCTTGAATTCTTCCTCGTACCGGTCGATTATCTGGTTTCTTTCAGCAGCTGTTGACATCTCTCATCACCTTTTCGTAAGTGCAGAATCTCGTTTACGGGTTGGTTCGTGCCGAATTATCAGTGCACCTCGGCAGGACTGATCTTCAGCCCCAAGCCCATGGTACTCGTCAGAGCAATTTTTTTAACGTAGGTGCCTTTTGCCGCAGTGGGCTTGGCCTTGCTTACGGCTTCCAGAAAAGTTCTTGCATTCTCTTCCAGTTTCGGCGTTTCGAATGAGAGTTTACCCAGAGGTGCATGAAGAATCCCGGCCTTATCTACCCGGAACTCGACTTTCCCCTTTTTGATTTCCTGTATGGCCTTGCCGATCTCAGGTGTGACGGTACCCACTTTGGGATTGGGCATCATCCCATGAGGGCCGAGGATCTTTCCAAGCTTCCCGACAACTCTCATCATGTCTGGAGTTGCCACAACAGCATCGAAATCCAGCCAGCCGCCCTGTACTTTCTCGGCCATGTCCTCAGCGCCGATAAAATCAGCCCCGGCTTCCTTTGCCTCGTTTTCCTTTTCTCCAGTGGCAAAGGCCAGAACCCGAAGCGTTTTACCGAGTCCATTTGGAAGCGTTACCGCTCCTCGAACAGCCTGATCACTTTTTCGAGGATCGATACCAAGGTTCACCGCGATTTCAACGGTTTCATCGAACTTGGCGACGCTGTTTGCTTTGAGAAAATCAACGGCTTCGGCGATCGTAAACTGCTTGGTCGGATCGACCTTTTCACGCGCCATACGCCATTTCTTACTACGGAACATAAATCAACTACTCCTCTTTGTGTGGTTCAAACGACTCCGAACGGTCTCCCACAGCCGGGATAAATCCCGCTGAACCGACTCTCGTTTTTGTGTGCATGGTCCGACACAACCGGACCGGGCTCATCAAACTACACTGCCCTACTTAACAGCGATCTTGACACCCATACTCTTTGCGGTTCCCCGCACCATGCTCATCGCCGCATCGATAGTTGCGGCGTTCAAGTCAGGCATTTTCGTTTCCGCAATTTTTTTAACTTGCTCCTTGGAGAGCACACCAACCTGTTCCTTGTTTGGTACCCCCGAACCTTTGCTCAGACCAATCTCTTTCATGATCAGAACGGCAACAGGGGGCGTCTTGGTAATGAAGGTAAAGGTGCGATCTGCATAGACAGTGATGATAACGGGAGTAGTCACCCCGTTTCCATCTTTCGTGCGCGCATTGAACGCCTTGCAGAACTCCATAATGTTCACGCCATGCTGTCCCAGCGCAGGTCCAACAGGAGGTGCCGGATTTGCTTTTCCTGCAGGGATCTGCAGCTTTATCTGGCCTACAACTTTCTTTGCCAAAGCCACCTACTCCTTTATATAGTTATCTTTCTTAAACCCGCAGTTTTCTCCGGCAGCGCCGTGAGGAACCCGTGCACATACGCTGCACACAAAGCTCCAGCTAAACGTTTGTCCGGCTACCGGCATGAACCTCTCAGCTCACCTGACTAACATGACCGAAATCCACTTCGACCGGGGTCGATCGGCCAAATACGCTTACCATGACCTTGATCTTACCTTTCTCCGGATGGATCTCATCGACCACACCATCGAAATCTTTAAAAGGTCCTTCTTTTATGCGTATCGTATCGCCAATCTGGTACGGGATTTCGGAAACTTCTTCTTTGGTACCCTTTTCGGTCTGTCCAAGAATTCGTCGCACCTCTTCTTCCCGCAACGGCTGGGGGCGATTACCTCCAACAAAACCGGTAACTCCCGCGACATTATGGACAATGTGCATCGTTTCTTTGTCCAGCAGCATTTCCACGAGGATATAGCTGGGAAAGAACTTGCGAGTGGTCTTGATCTTTTTGCCACCCTTTACCTGCACAACTTCCTGCGTAGGCATCAACGCTTGCGTGATCTTCCCGCCGGTACTGTCCGAGGCAATAAGGTCACTCAAATGCTGAAGCACCCGCCCTTCCTGACCGGAATATGTATGTACTGCGTACCAACGTAAATCCATCGGGAATCCTTACTTTGGGGTCGGCGTTATACGTTAAGAATCAAACTCAGCAGTTTGGTCAACGCCAGATCGAATACCTTCACAACAACTGAAATGACTACGCTCAGCACCACCACCAGAGTAGTGCCCGCGACCACTTCGTTCCGCGATGGCCAGCTGACTTTTGCCATTTCTCCACGGACATCTTTGAGGTACTGTATGAATTTCTGCATATGTGCCGTTCGCCAGTGTTATGTATTTGAAACAGGTCTGGAGGGACTCGAACCCCCAACCAATGGTTTTGGAGACCACTACTCTACCAATTGAGCTACAGACCTTTGCATGCGTTGCCGATCACGAGGCATGCGCCTGTCAGGAACATGCAGCCGCGGCAGTCTCGCGCCGCTCAAGCCTTAGCGAGTCTCCTTGTGCATGGTCCGTTTTTGTTCCGATGCACAGTACTTTTTGTATTCCACTCGCCCTGACTGTTTCTTCTTGTTTTTGGTCATCGTGTAGTTTCGACGCTTACACGACGAACACTCCAGGGTAATCTTGTCTCTCGGCATTGTACCTTCCGTTTCGTGTACCGGATGAAGACCGGTAGATAGTTATGCCGCAGGGGGAATGTGACATTCCCCCTGCTCATCGCGGATTCAGCCCGCTTTTTCTATTCGATAATTTCGGTTACGACACCGGCACCGACTGTGCGGCCACCTTCACGGATCGCAAACCGGAGTTCTTTTTCCATAGCAATCGGCACAATCAGCTCTACCTCCAGCGCCGCGTTGTCACCAGGCATTATCATTTCAACACCTTCGGCGAGGTTGAGCGAACCGGTGACATCGGTCGTACGGAAATAGAACTGGGGACGATACCCACTAAAAAACGGAGTGTGACGGCCACCTTCATCCTTACCGAGCACGTAGACCTCTGCCTTGAACTTCTTGTGAGGCGTAATCGATCCGGGCTTTGCCAGAACCATTCCGCGCTCGATTGCGCTTTTGTCCACGCCACGAAGCAGACAGCCGATATTATCACCCGCAACACCTTCATCAAGAAGCTTGCGGAACATTTCAACTCCCGTTACGACCGTCTTTTGCGTGTCACCCATTCCGACGATCTCGATTTCATCACCAACCTTCACCTTACCCCGCTCAACACGGCCGGTAGCAACCGTTCCACGACCCGTGATGCTGAAAACGTCTTCAACCGGCATCAGAAATGGCTTGTCCGACTCACGCTCGGGATCCGGTATGTAGCTGTCGATGGCTTCAAGAAGATCCATGATGCTCTTGCTTTTGCTGTCGTCTTCGGGATTCTGAAGAGCCTCAACCGCACTGCCGGGTATGATAGGGATGTCATCGCCAGGAAATTCGTACTTGCTCAGAAGCTCGCGAACTTCAAGTTCCACAAGCTCAAGAAGCTCCGGATCATCGACCAAGTCAACTTTGTTGAGGTAGACAACGATGTAAGGCACACCTACCTGACGGGCGAGAAGAATATGTTCTCGGGTCTGCGGCATGGGACCGTCCGCAGCACTCACCACAAGGATCGCACCGTCCATTTGAGCCGCGCCGGTAATCATGTTTTTCACATAGTCGGCATGCCCCGGGCAATCGACATGCGCGTAATGACGTGTCGCTGTCGCGTACTCGACGTGTGATGTCGCAATGGTCAGAATCTTGGTCTCGTCACGACGTCCCTGAGACTCCGATGCCTTGGCGACCTCATCGTACGAGATGGCCGTGGCCAGACCCTTGGCTGCCATAACACGGGTGATAGCTGCCGTCAAGGTTGTCTTACCATGGTCAACATGCCCGATCGTACCTACGTTAACGTGAACCTTCGTACGATCAAATTTCTCCTTCGCCATGAATACCCCCGGAGTAAGAAGTTCTTTCTTATTGTTCGTGCTGTCACTACCAACGGCAGCTCTTCGCGAGAAACTGAAAAAGCCCACGACGGGGCTCGAACCCGTGAACCTCATCCTTACCAAGGATGTGCTCTACCAACTGAGCTACATGGGCAGATATGTAAAAAGCGGGCGATGAGACTCGAACCCACAACGGCCACCTTGGAAGGGTGGAGCTCTACCAATTGAGCTACGCCCGCTTAAAAGCGTAAAAAAATGGGCAGGGGTGGTTTCGAACCACCGAAGGCTTACGCCAATGGATTTACAGTCCATCCCCTTTAACCACTCGGGCACCTACCCATAATTTGCAAAGAGCTAAGTCTGTCAATTTAAAAGCCGATGGAGGGATTCAAACCCCCGACCGTTCGATTACAAGTCGAATGCTCTATCAGCTGAGCTACATCGGCACATTCCTGCTTTTCCGGTCCAATCGAAATCTGTATGCTTCTTCGCCGAGCGAAAATCCGTAGCAAAACTTGTAGAATATAATTAATGCAACAACTGCAAGTCAAAGTTTATGACTATGTTTTCGCTACAGCGTCTACGAGCCCGTATTTTTTGGCTTCTTCGGCCGACATGAAGAAGTCTCTATCGGTATCCTGCTCGATTTTCTTGAGATCCTGACCGGTTGCCTTTGCAAGAATTTTGTTCAACCGGTCACGAACTTTCATCATTTCTTCGGCCTGAATCTGAATGTCCGAAGCAGGGCCAAAAATATTACCAGAAATAAGCGGCTGATGAATCAAAACGCGGGAATTTGGCCAAGCACTCCGCTTACCCTTGGTGCCAGCAGCCAGAAGTACCGCTCCCATACTGGCCGCCTGACCCATGCAGACTACGCGTATATCTGATTTCGCAAGCTGCATCGCATCGAATATGGCCAAGCCCGAAGAAATAACCCCACCGGGGCTATTGAT
>JBEPYC010000281.1:0-922 GCA_041641555.1 Chitinivibrionales bacterium
CGATTGGGTTTGCCGCCGGCGGTGGGGGCAACGAGAATAAAATTGGCACTGGTGTGGGTACCGGTGGAGGAGTTACGGTCTAACCGATAGCTTTTATTGCCGTCTCCAAAGACAAAGTCCAGGTTCACCCGGTGGCTGGGGAGGAATCCGATCTATCACGGATTCTCTCGTATGCACCAGGGGTTATTCGGAAAATGTCTGATCTCGTGAAGGGGCGAAAAGAAGAAGCGCCGGAAGAGGGCGCTGATAATGATGAGGAATAGGGCAGGTATGGCAGGTTTTACCGACAAAAGTTTTGAGAAAGATGACCCGACGCTTCTCTGGGTGTCGCCCGGTGGTCGTGAAAAGGCCGAGGGAACGTACGAGGATCCTTTGAATACGATTGCCAGGGCACTTGCTGAGGTTCGCCCGGGGCAAACAATTGTACTCAAAGAGGGAGTCTACCCTGGAGATGTAACCATCGAGGTATCCGGCAAGGTCGAGCATCCCATTCGAATCACCTCCGAAACGCCGGGAGCGGCGCGTATCGATGGGGCATGCTGGTACCTGTACGATGTTTCCGATGTGATCGTGACGGACCTTACGTTTACCAATTCCCTTCGAGGTGCTATCGTGGCCGTGGGGAAGTGTCAGCGCAACCGGTTTGCCGGCATTCGTTTTCTTGATTGCGGCACCGCTTCGGGCACCTCCTGTACGCTCTTTTTTGGGGGTGCATTAGGCAGATGTAACCTTGTCGAGAACAATGTGTTCGAGCGGACACTGACTCCCCCGAAACCCGATGAAGTGAATAACGACGTGTGTGTCGGATTGATGATCTCCGAGGGAGATATCGAGTCAAATCAGTTGATCAAGGACTTCGTTGTTCGCAACAATACCTTCAAGAACTACTCCTTTGGCATACTTGTCGGAACAAAGGACATCG
>JBEPYC010000281.1:932-5873 GCA_041641555.1 Chitinivibrionales bacterium
TGTTGTCGAGTACAACACTGTTTCCCGGTGTTCGGTTGATGGGATCGTGGTGAAGTGCGGAGATACGACCGTCCGGGGAAACATCCTTTCGGACTGCTCGGGAAGCGGGGTGTCGGTTACCGGGCGGGCCAGTACTGTCGAAGACAATCGAGTGGTGGATTCAATGGTCGGGATCGCGGCGCGGGGGACCGGGCATAACGTACAGAACAATTGTCTGGTCAGGTGCACCGAGAATGCTATCGTTCTCTCCAGAGCTCAGGCGGAAGAAAACTCGAAACTGGCGACGATCCTGGTTGAGCAGAATACCTGTGTCGATTGCGGCACCAGAAATCAGGGCGTCGGAGAAAGTGATGCAGCAATTGTCGGGGTGCAGATTGATGTTATGGCTTCGTGTGTTCTTCGACGAAACATTTTCCACGGAAATGGGCGTCCGTACGGATTGAACGAGCCCCCCCGCGAGGAGTATGAAAGCGAATCGTTCCGATTGATCCGTGACAATGTCTCTTCGGGTGGATGTGAGGTCTGCGAGGGAAGCAAGGCTGCTGCGATCGAGTTTGCGCGGTATGCCGAAGACAATTTCGAGAACAATTCCGGGTACGGAGCACAAGGCTGGAATGCCGGTCCGGAGCCGATTGATATGCGCAAGGTTACCAGTGCATTGGATGAACGGCTGTATATCGATTCGTATCTCGATGCTCCCGAGGGAGAGATCGAGTCTCTCATCAACGATGCCGACCCCGATGAAATCATGCGTCGCTCGACCTTTTTCAATCCCGGGGAAGACGCTACCGACGAGTAAGAATTACCGCGGTCTCGAGGTGGTGAGTCTGCGGGTAGAGATCAAAAAGCGCAGCATGCTTCAGACGATATCCCCGACGGTTTACCAGAAAACCTATGTCTCGCGCCTGGGTTGGCGGGTTGCAGGAAACGTAAAAAATCGATTCCGGTGCCATCCGCCCGATTCCTTCCCGCACCGCACGAGTGAGCCCGGCACGCGGTGGATCGACAACGAGTAAATCGGTAGACGTTGGCCCCGACTGTGGGCCGAAAAAGTGCTCTGCTTTCCGCGCGCATGCTTCGATGTGTTCGATACCGTTGAGCCGGAAGTTGTTGGTTGCCCGGTTTACCTGATGCTGCTCGGCTTCGACCAGCAGCCCCCGTTCGAAATTCTCTCCCAGCAGAATTGAGAAAAAGCCGGTCCCCCCGTACATGTCTACAAAAAAAGATCCCCCTGCATGCTGTCGGGCCCATGTTCCGAGCGGCTGCAACATACGACCGTTGCCCTGAAAGAAATCAGTTCCCAGAATTTCGAATTTTCTTTTTGCAACAGTCAGCGTAACCGATTTTACAGTCTTTCCGGGAACAACCGGATCCGATGCAATGCTGCCGTTATCGCCGACGATTGCACGTACCTGCCGTGTCTCAGGGGTAAGACTGTTCAGGAGATCTCTGCGTTCCTGAAAAAGCCCATTGAGGTTTTCCTCCAGCAGCGGGCATCGTGGTACATCGACTACATCGTTTGATTTCCGTTTGAAAAAACCGGCCATGCCCGTGGAGTGATCGATTTTCATTTGAGCGCGGATGCGATAATTCCAGGGTGGAGATCTGAATATCTCTATGGGGGGAATGTCGGTCAGCCTTCCCAGCCGCTGAAGCGACTCGGAGAAGATCTGTTCTTTCCAGAACAGCTGAGCTTCGTAGGAGAGATGCTGCCAGTTGCATCCGCCGCAGATATTGTAGAGCGGACAGGACGGAGATACCCGTTCTTCGGAGGGTTCAAGAACCCTGGTTGTCTGTGCCAGGGGGATGCGTGACCGCGTGCCGATTTGCCGGGCCTGCAGGCTTTCCCCCGCGCAGGCACCGGTTACCAGCACAACACCCTCATCGGAGCGGGCAAGTCCAAAACCACCGGCAACCAGTTTTTCAACAGAGAGCCGATCCCAGGTTTTCATTGGAGGTATCCCCGGGGAAAGCCGCTACAGCTCGGGCTCGGCATAATAGATGCCCTGCATGGCTCCATGGTAGAACTCGAGTCCATTACGGCACAACGCGTACCGTTGCAGGGAAAACAGCGGGATTTCAGCGGCCCGTTGCAGACGAATCCGTTCATCCTGGACATCATTGAACCAGATGCTTGCAATGCGCAATTTCTCAGATCGGCTGTGCACGAGAGCTTCGGGAGCCCAGGCAACAGCAATCGTGTAGTCTCCCGAGACGGCAGCCCGTTCGTAATGCATTGCTTCGGCCCCTTTGAGGGAACAGGGAACACCGGCATTGGAGATGTCGGCAAGAAGGTCTTCGGCAATGAGCACCGAAATCGGATCGGACTTCAGGTAGAGAATTGTCAGGGGATTCTGCGTGAAGGGGATCTGCGGAAGCCCGTCCGGGGTGGACGAGACCGATCCGGCGATTTCGGACGGATGCTCGATTGCATCGATCACCCGGCCTTCGGCCCGCACCACCGAGGTGAGGACGTTTTGGGGCCTGGTGATGCTTTTGACAAACCGGCGGACTTCCTCCCGCGAATCTTTCAGAGCAAGAAAATAGCGGTCCGCTCCCAGGGGAACAAGATTGCCCTTATCGCTCAACGATGATCTCGCATACGAGAGGTCTTTTTCGGAAAACAGGGTGAGGACATCGTATTTGTTGAGTGAGAATCCCAGAAATGGATTCGAATCTCTGTCAAGCACAATACCGATCTCATCGAGGAACGGTCCGACGCCGCGATGATGCGGGTTCGATTTGAGCAATGCTCTCTTCTCGTTTCGTTTGGCTACTGCGTATGGTCCTACTTTGAGTGAGGCGGGGATGAGCCGCGGAGACCGCAGGCGCTCCAGGCAATGCGGATCGCGAGTTGCCAGCCGGATCATTATCGTTTTATTGTCGGTGCTGACGATTCCCGGGATTGTTGCCTCCTGGCCCCGAATGAATCCTTCTATTCCTTTAACATGCCGAAAAAGCGCTTTTCCTTCGGCGGGATGCTTTTTCACGAAATCAAACCATGCCTGGACGACATCGAATGCCGAGACTGGTTGACCGCTTGCGTTTCTGAAGTTTTCGGCAAGGGTCAGACGAACGCGGGTCGGTGACGGTTGGCTGGTTTCGAACGGATATCGAGCTGTTTCCTGGGAATCAGCCGGCGGAAGCTCATCGGCAGGAAGTGCAAAGGGCATGGTTCCTACAAGCGACCCCAGGCTGTATCCAAATTCGGCGCGGAAGGAATACAAGACGGCTTTTCCCCCCTTTGCCGGGACGGGAATACCGGTGGTGTCGACAGACATCACGACGGTCGATTCCGAGATCGCAGCTTCTTCGAGGGGCTTGAGGAATAAGGAATCGCTGGGAGGAGGCGTTCGATCGGCCGCGGGAGCAATGCGGATCCGCATGACTCCCTGAACGGTGTCGCGAAAGAGAGGATATGTTTCCCCGTACCTTAGCAGAAATTCTTCTAAAGCCTTGGCAAAATGCTTTCGCTGTCTCTTGTTTTCGAATGCGATATAGTAGGTAAGCGTGTCGCCCTGGGTACGGAAAACGGAGCGCTCTCCAGCTTTCGGCATGACACCGGGACGAACCCCCGTGCGGCTGCACGAGATCGAGCTGAGGCACAGGCCGATCACGGCAAGCAGAGCGGTTAAGCGGTAGAAGAATATGCGATGCATCATTGGTATGTCAGCGCAAAGAACGCACGGAATCAACCAGTGAGCCTTCCGCCCGGCAATGCAGTTCAGCAATGGGCAGTCGGCTCGTTCGGTTATTTGATCGGGTGTTTCTTGTTCCACATCACCACCACCGGGCTGGCGATAAAAATCGAAGAGTACGTTCCGATCAGAGTTCCGACCGTCATTGCAAAGGTCAGGTCGCGGATTGTCTGATTGTTGTCGAAAAACACCACCAGAACGGTAACCAGAGCGAGAAGCGTGGAGGTGGAGGTAATAACCGTTCGTCCAAGGGTTTCATTCAGGCTTTCGTTCATCTTGTCTTCGAAACTCTTGCGCATGGCAGACCCGCCCAGGTTTTCTCGGACCCGATCGAACACGACAATGGTATCGTTCAATGAGTATCCGAGAATGGTCAGGAGCGCAGCGATTGTAGCAAGCGACATTTCAGCGTTGATGATCGACAGTGCACCGAGTGTGATCAGAACATCATGAACAAGAGCAATGACTGCGGCAACACCGAAGGGCAGGTGAAAGCGAAATCCCATGTATATGAGAATTGCAGTCACCGAAAGCAGGACGCCGATAGCGGTGTTTCTGAAAAGCTCGCGCCCGATTCGTGGCCCGACCTGTTCGACCCGTCGAATATTGAATTGGTTCTGGTAGTTTTCGCGAATGGCACCGACAACCTGGTCACCCACAACGGAACCATTATCCCGTTCTTTGACGGTAATTGCAATCTCGTTATTGGCTGAAGCCCCGATGGTCTTGACCTCTGGAGTGCCGAACCCGAGATCTCCGACAATCTGTCTGATCTGGTTGAGGTCTTCGGAAACCGAATTCTCGAATTTCAGCTGCATTACCGTTCCGCCCGAGAAGTCCACCGAAGTATTGAAACCACGATGGGCGATGACGGAAATGAGCGAGGCAATCAGAAGTATGCCGGAGAAAATGAACCCCTTGTTCCGATTACCGATAAAATTGAAATGTGGGAATTTGATCGAAAGCATGGAATCTATCCTCTTTCTTGAATTCTCTATCAGAATCAGATGCTAAGTGTTTCTTTCTTTGTTTTTCCCGCAGTAATCAAGTTGAATACAACCCTGGTGCCGTAGACTGCCGTAAAAAAGTTGGCAATAAGACCGAACATGAGGGTAATGGCAAACCCCTTGATGGGGCCGGTGCCAACCTGGTACAGAATGAACCCGGTGATGAGCGTCGTGACATTGGAATCGAGAATGGCCTGAAACGCGCGATGATATCCTGAGTCCACGGCACTTCGGAC
>JBEPYC010000282.1:0-5871 GCA_041641555.1 Chitinivibrionales bacterium
CTCGAAAGTGCGGGCAAGAACGTTCCCGACATTTCGTTTGCGGGTGGATTTGCCCGTGAAGATCATCTTTTCAAAGCTATCGCTTTGGGCTCTCCTTTCACTCGTCTTGTCTGCATGGGCCGTGCCCCGATGATCCCCGGGTTCCTGGGAAGTAACATCGAAGGCGTGTTCCGTCCGGAAAAGAAAGCCGACCTCAACGGTCACTGGGATGACCTTGCTCCGAATGTCAAAAATATCGGTACTTACCCCGAAGAAATTTTCGCCGGCTGGGAATCAGTCAAGAATAAAGTCGGTGAAGACGAAATGGCCAACATTCCGTTTGGTGCCGTGGCGATGTACGGGTATGCCGATAAGCTTGCCTGCGGACTACAGCAGTTTATGGCTGGTGCACGTAAGTTCTCGCTCAAGGAAATCAACCGTGATGATCTGCTTTCTTCCAATAGAGAGACCGCAGAGATCACCGGCATTCCGTTCATGACTGATGCGCAGAACGATCAGGCCATGTCGATCCTGAAAGGGTAATTACCTTTTTCTGCGTCCATAAGTAAAACGGCTGTCGCCAGGTGCGGCAGCCGTTTTTTATATTGCTTACCTGCAGCTTCCATTATTCGCAACCTTTGGGCAAGAGGGGGGGATATGCGATATCTTTTCATTCTGTGGGCAGTAGCCCTGATATCCTGTACCGGATCCGGGAACAAAGAATCGATCAAAAGGCGAATGGCACTGATCGACCAGTTGTATGTTCCGTCTCTCGCTCTCACCAATGCCGGGAATGCCACTGGATCCAACAAAGCACTCTCACTCCTGCAGGAACACTGGGACGACTTCGAAGAAATGTACGCGATGCGATTCTCCCCTCAACAGCGTACCTACCTTGATTCGATTGCCAGGTTTATCCAGTATTCACGACAACTGACCAACAGTGGGAAACTGGCCGAAGCCCATGAGGCGTTAGAGCATGTGCGGTGGCTTGCTCTTGAGCTGCGCAACGATCTGGATATCGACTATTACCTCGATGGATTGACGCTCTATCATGACACTATGGAACAGCTGGTGAAGGCCGCGAGGATATCCGGCGATTCCACTGCATCGGCAAAAATCGATTCGTTGTACCCCATTGCCCGGAGGAAATGGGAAAACGCTGCCCGGCATTCACCTGATACCGCCGCTTTTGGATTATCTGTTCAGGACCTTGCCGGAATCACAAAGGCAGAAGACGCCGAAACCGCTGCATTGGACAATCTGGGAGCAGCGCTCACCTCCGACGACATTGCCGGAATACGTAAGTCCGCCACCGATCTTCGGCCTCCTTTTGTGCAGCTTTTCAAGTCATTCGGGAATTTCGAAGCCGTTTCAGGTAAGCAGACCCAAAAAGCGCTGAAAGAGAAATGAGCAGTGCTTCTCTGGTAGTGAATGCACGCGAAATGCGGCATCTGCTCCCGAGAAAGCACTCCTGCTTTCTTGCAATGCTTCGTTCCGGGATATAACATTAAGTAGTTGAGTTATAAGGAAAATCTCTTCCCAAAGACGTGCCATGAACACATCAGGAGCTTTCCATCCACACTCTCGCGAAACCAACCTGGAGCAGCAGTACCGCCTTCTCCTGGAGATTATACCCGATGTCGTATATCGCATCGATACAGAGGGGAAATTTCAGTTTATCAGCCGAAGCATCCAGGACCTGGGCTGGATGCCCGAGGACTTGATCGGAAATCACTTCAGCACGATCGTGCACCCCGAAGACATGCCGAATGTTTCTCGAGAACTGTTTCTGCCGGGAAGAGACGGAGCGGAGCCGGAGAAAAGACGCCCTCCGAAATTCTTTGACGAAAGACGGACCGGTTCCCGGATGACCAAATGGCTTGAACTTCGCCTTGTGCCCAAAGGGTGGGTACACAATTCCACTCACGACAGTGATTTGATTCACATCGGTGAACTGGCGTCGGTTGGTGTTTATGAGCAGGCAGCAGACGCTCAAGAGCGCCGGTTTACCGGCACGGTAGGAATCATTCGCGATATTACCGAAAAAAAGCAGGAAGAACATGCGAGAAAGAAACTTGAGCAGCAGTACCTCCAGGCGCAGCGCCTCGAATCACTCGGGCTTCTTGCGGGCGGTATTGCTCACGATTTCAAAAATCTCCTCACGATAGCCACCGGTTACCTCGAAGTTACATCGGATCAGGGTGGCCCTGACTTTCCTTTTGCAAACCACTTGTCTCGAGCGCTCGATGCCCTCCACCGAAGCAGGGAGCTCACAGAACGCCTGCTTGGCTTCTCCCGCGGGTCGGCACCGGAAAAGCAACCCGCTGATCTTGTCACTCTGCTGAGAAAAACGGTCGACCTGGTGATAGATTCCGAGAAAGTCGCTGTCGACTACGACCTGCCTGCTGAGCTGGAACCAATTTTAGTGGACGAAGGGCAGATAGCTCAGGTTTTTGAGAATATAATGTGCAACGCCACCCATGCGATGCCCGAAGGGGGGCGGCTTTCCATTCGTGCTTGCGCGCTGGATATCGCAGCCGGGACCGATCTCGCCCTACCTCAGGGCCATTATGTTCGAATCAGTTTTACCGACACCGGCTCAGGCATCCCGGAAGAGCACCTTGAAAAGATATTCGACCCGTTTTTTTCTACCAAATCGGGGGGCACGGGACTGGGACTGGCTACATCTTACTTTATTGCACAGAAGCATGGCGGGCTTATCACCGCCGAGCCCCATGAAGGAGGGGCAGTGTTTCAGGTCTACCTGCCGTCCGAGTCTCGTGAAAAAATCTATAGCAGTTAATTGGCTGTCGAACCTGAGTGTCCTCCCGAAACGGCCGGAAACCGAATAAACACGGTTGCACCCGGTTCAGGATCGTTGTTTCGCACCTTGATTCTGCCCTCATGTGTTTCGACGATGCTTTTTACAATGGGCAGACCAAGACCCGTCCCCTTTTTTCGTGTCGTGTAAAACGGATCGAAGAGGCGTGAGAGGCTTTTCTCCGGGATTCCTGTGCCGCGATCAACCACCTGAATTTCCTTTTCCACCGAATGGTCCAAAATACGGACTACAATTTCATTGGAGTTCCCATCGGTGTGCTGAGCCGCGTTGTCCAGAAGGTTCATGAGCACCTGCTGTAACTTGGCAGCGTCTCCCCGAATCATTGCGCGATTATCCAGAGCCGGCAATTCAACCCTGGCTTGCACCCCGGGTTTCGGATTACTCCGATTCCACAGTTCAACGGTTTCACCGCTCAGCTTAGAAAGCGACACGGTTGAGTCCGCGGCGATTTTTGAAGGCCGGCCGAAATCAAGAAGGTCCTGCATCAGGCGTGTCATACGCTGTACCTGTGACTGAATATGCTTCTCGTACTGTTCGAAATCTGGATTGTCATCGAGTTCTGAAAACAGCGCATCTACTATAGCGACGATTCCGTTGAGCGGATTCCTGACTTCATGCGCCACACCTGAGGTCAACTGTCCGAGAATCTGCATTTCCCGGGCCTGCATCAGCTCTCTCTGCGTAATTTCACGTTCAAACTCGATACCCACATAACGCGCAAAAATTTGAACCATTTGCACATGCTCCTGACTGAATGTCCTCCTCTCGCCATCGAGCATGCAAACCATGCCAATCGTATTACCCTTAGTGTCTGGAACCGGTACACCAAGGTAAGTCTGAATGTCTTCGGAGTGGCTGCACAGGATATTCGGGAACTGGCTCTGCAGATTGCCGCTGAGCTGAACAGGCTCCTTTAAGGCAATCGCCTGACCACACGGACAAGTCTCGACATGCGACCAGTCCTTCTGGGTGAAATTTCCCAGTCGAAGCTGCGCTACGGACTTGACAGCGTCGCCTTCGATTCTGCCGATCGTCACAAACGGTACATCGAGGATAGTGGCGATTTTCTGAACCATGCGATCATACACGGATTCTGCGGTTCCACCCTTGGTAACGATAGCGAAGATCGCTTCCAGCACCCGGTGACGGGACTCCAAGGCTTCCTCCGACATTCTCTGCTGAGTAATATCCAACGCCGAAGTCGTTGCGCCGTATACCGCCCCATGATCATCAAAAAGCGGCTCAGCGGTGATCTCGTAGGTAATTGAACCACCGGAAACGGGAAATGTTACCCGCGAGTGCACGCCTTTGCCAGTATCGATAACCTCTTTTTTAAGAGTAGTCAAAGCCCGGGTTCCTTCGTTATCATCCAACTCCAGATCCGTTTTCCCAATCATCTCCTTTTGATGAAAGTCGGTATTGGGATTGAGAATCCATGTGTAGCGTAAATTCCTGTCACAGTGGGCTACAATTATGCTCGAATTACGAAGAACCAGCTGAAAGCGATGTTCGGTTTCACGAAGATGCTCTTCGCGTTCCCGTCGTGTTTGCACCTCGCGCCGGAGTCCTTCGTTGGCAGCATCGAGCTCGCGCGTCCGCTCATGAACTCGAAATTCCAGGGTATCTCTGGCATCCCTGAGTTCTTGTTCGTTTTCGGTAAGCGTTCTGAAAAGGGTGTCATAGGGTTTTTCAAGGCCGGTAACAATCACTGCTCGATACAGCAGGTAAAAAGAAATGATCTTCAGCACATGGCCAAGGAAATTGAAAAAACCAAAGACATCGGCGTACAATGTGAAAGCCATTTCCGAGAGGACAGTCAAACCGATCGCCCACGCCGTCAGAACCCACATGTGAGGGTCCATGAGGTGGCGTTTCCGTTTCAGGATGAAAATACCGGCCAGAAAAACAGTCGAGACAGCATACTCCATGCTTTTTTTAAACGCTGTCAGACCCTGACCAGGAATAAAGCAGTCGGGAAATACACCGGTAAAAACTGAAAGAAGCAGAACTCCGGTAACTGCTGAAAATCCAAACATGGCCCCGAGCGCCCCGATCTTCCTGCCACCTAGATAATAAGGTGCAATAATAAGGGAAACACTTTGAAGTGCTCGGGCGGCAATCCACAGCTGTGTGGGCAGGTTTGCGGTATATGAAGGAAACACACCCATGCCCTGATAGCTGACCATGTGAACAGTGTCTATGAGACCGACGTGAAGATAGGCGATCCCTATGAATAGAAAAAAGCTGTTTACGGCAGCATACTTGGTGTGCCAGGCCACCATGAAAATTCCTGCCGCAATGATGACACTGAACAGCTCTGCAATTGAGTGATAAAGCAGATAATTACTCCTGCTCAGCGGGAACATTACTGCCAGGATAAGAATCCCTGCAATCGGAAATGTGTTGCTACGGACAAACATTTTGAATGTACGCATAATCTGTCTGGACATCTTCAGGAGGTATGAGTCAAAACCGTAGGCATACGCGCACACGCTACCCGGGGAGATTGCGCCCCGCGATCACGGTTTTGCGGAAAAGGAAAGAACAAGCAGAAATATCGTCTATAATCATTGAAAAATACCTTTTCGCACATGAATCACACTACCCGAAAGGGCCCCCTGGCAGGCAAGCTGCAACGCACATCATATTTTCTGTACCAACTCATGGAAAAAGTCTTCTTAGATATAGCTATTGTTGTCGTGGCATCGGCAGTACTTGCCTGGCTCGCGCTTTTGGCCCGGCAGCCGATCATCATAGCCTACATCCTGGCCGGAATGCTTCTTGGGCCATGGGGGCTCGGGTGGGTACGCAATATCGAGTTTATCGACAGCGTTTCCCATATTGGGGTGACCCTTCTGCTTTTTCTCGCAGGCATTGTCCTTCACCCATCGCGGCTCTACAAACTCTTCCGACAGACATTTCTGGTCACGTTCATTGCGGGAGCCTGTTTTGTAGCGATCTCGTTTGGTTTTGCACGAGCATTCGGCAATTCGATGATAGAATCGATTGTGATCGGGATAAGCCTTTCGTTTTCCAGCACGATTCTT
>JBEPYC010000283.1:0-5866 GCA_041641555.1 Chitinivibrionales bacterium
AGGCCATGGAAGCGAGTGCGGCATAGGTACGAATGTGACCCACAGAGGCAATCAGGCGGGGAAGATACAAGGACCCGAGCGCAAATCCGGCAAAATAGGCCGACATCATGAGTCCTACCGAAAACGATGAAATCCCTTCGATGCCTGCCCGGACCCCCAGAAGCGTACTCTGAAGATTGTTGCCGAGCACGAGAATACCCACGCTCAGAAGGAGGGCAGATACACCATTTTCGACATCAAGCAGGTTAAGCCGTGAGGAACTGGTGGTTTCGGAGGAAGTTTCCATGGGTATGTGATAAAATGAGGTGTGAGCAATTCATCGATGCGCTTCCGGAGGGAATATACATGTTAATCCGAGGAATAAATCAGTGACTCTCCGATGGGAATAAACAGCACTTTGGAATGCAATCTCGAGATTATCGTTGCTTTTTCGAGGGCAGCAGAGCATGTGCAATAAAAGCCTCTAAGAGTGCTGGTAGCAGCGGCCGGGAGACGATCGTTATCCCAACCCCTTGAAATCTCCTGGGTAATCACCATAGAATGGCTTCCTGGGGACAGGCCGGAAATGGTCTGTATGTGCAGAAATTGGCCCTTGCCCAGAATTGTATATTCGAATCTCCGCGTTGGTTTTTACTTCACGTTTGCAAGCACTGGATGCAGATTTTTCATGTCGACTACATCATACCTTGCCGGGCTCAATCCGGCGCAGAAAAAAGCCGTAATGCACACCGAAGGTCCTCTTCTGGTGCTGGCGGGGGCTGGAAGTGGAAAGACCAGGGTTTTGACCAGCCGAATTGCCAGGATCGTTCGGGAAAAAATCTGCCCCCCTTCGGGTATCCTTGCGGTCACCTTCACCAACAAAGCGTCCCGGGAAATGAAAGAGCGGGTGGGCAAGCTCGTTTCCGCACAGGCTGCCGAAGCAATGACGATAAGTACTTTCCACAGTCTGGGTGTGCGAATCCTGCGCGAAGACGGTCCGCTGCTGGGACTCAAAAAGCGCTTTAGTATTATCAGCGACCACGAACGGCAATCGACTATTAAAGGCGTGATTCGCTCGACCGGGCGCGCGGCAAAAGACGAAGATCACGACAAACTCGGCGTGGCTATCAGTCTGGCCAAGAATGCCGCCCTCGATCCCGAGTCCGATGATACCGAGGATCGGCTGGGAATCAAAGGACGCAAAGTGTATCGGGCCTATACTACCATGATGCTCAAGAGGCAGTCGGTTGATTTCGATGACCTGCTGCTTCTGCCGCTTCGGCTGTTCCAGAAACATCCTGAAGTACTGAAAAAGTATCAGAAACGATTTCGGTATGTTTCGGTCGATGAGTTTCAGGATACGAATGCGGTACAGATGAAACTGGCAACGCTTCTGGCAGCTCCCCAGAACAATATCATGGTCGTTGGCGATGATGATCAGGGGATTTATTCATGGCGGGGAGCCGTGCTGGATAATATCCTGTCGTTTTCGTCAAAATTTAAAGGATGTACGAAAGTTATTCTCGATCACAACTATCGTTCGACAAGTCAAATCCTCGAAGGAGCCCATGCGGTTGTGGAAAGAAATCGCATGCGGACACCGAAAAAGATCATATCCGCCTGTGGTGAGGGTGACCCGATCATGCACTATCGGGGTGATGATGAAGAAGAGGAGGCCGACTGGGTTGCCGATGCAATCGTGTCGAATGTTGAGAGCAAGGAGTTTTACTTTCGCGATCACGCGTTACTGTTCCGGACCAATGCACTCATGCGCCGGTTCGAAGAGGGGCTGCGGAGGAAACGGGTTCCATATCGGACTATTGGAGCAACTAGCTTTTTTGATCGGAAAGAAATCCGCGATGTTCTGGCCTATCTTCGCTTTTTCGCCAACCACGAAGATGAACTCAGTCTCGAGCGGGTAATGAAAGTTCCGAACAAGGGGATTGGCAAAACGACGGTAGAAGCTCTGGACAAGTTCGCCGCCGGGAGAAAAATGCCGCTGTGGAAAGCGATTGTGCACGTGGAAGACAATCAACATATCCTGGCAGAGCCGATGAGACGGGTTGTTGCATTCCGTGAATTTTGTGAGAAGCACGATCGGGCACTTCAAGAAGGGCCTCTGGCTCTGGGCTTTAAAGCCTTGCTCGAGGAGTGCGGGTATCTTCCTCACTTGCGAAATGCGGCGAACTTGAGTGATACCGATCGGGATCGATTGGAAAATGTACAAGAGATGATTCACGGACTGGAAGTATTTGAGTCGCGTAAAAAGAGAAAGAGAAAGCCCGAATTGAGTGACTATGTGCAGGAGCTGACGCTCGATAGTGGCGAAGGTGAGAAGGAAAAGGAAAACAAGGGAAGAAACGCCGTCTCACTGATGACACTCCACAAGTCAAAAGGGCTGGAATTTCCGGTTGTGTTTCTGGCAGGCCTGGATGATGCCGTGTTTCCATCTCCGAGAACAATTGCCGAGGGAAATATCGATGAGGAACGGCGGCTTTTCTATGTGGGAATGACGCGGGCACAGAAACGACTCTATCTTACCTTCCCGAAAACCAGGGTTTTACGCGGGAAAGATGTGAAAGTTACGCCCTGCAGATTTCTGTGGGAAATACCTGAAAAGTATCTGGACGGAAAAATCGGAGAGAAGTCCGATGCGGATCGGGAAGAATTCCTCTCAAGCTTTTTCTCCGAAGTGATCGACAAATTGGCTCCTCCCCCCGAAGAAGGAGACGAGCAGGTACGCGAAGCATCATAGCATAAAATCGGTGGAGATGCACCGTCAGGTGTCTCCGGCGGTGCTTTGCATTAACCCCGACGCTCCCAATCCCAATATCCATCCATGCGACCCCGCTTTCTTCGGCACATGTCAAGGCGATGGGCGCTGCACAATATTTGGGCTATAATGACGCCCGTCAGAAAACCGCCGACATGGGCCCAGAATGCAACTCCCCCCCGGTCACTTCCAATACTCGGCACGCCCAGAATCACCTGCAAAAGAAACCAGTATCCGAGCATGAAGAATGCGGGAACACTTACCGTGGTGATAAAAAAGCCGAAAAAGACCAGCACTTTTACGGGAGCACGGGGGAACAGAATTGCGTAAGCTCCCATAACTCCGCCAATTGCGCCCGAAGCACCTACCATAGGAATAGCGCTTTCCGGGCTGGAGAAGAGCTGAGCCGCTGCGGCAGCAAGGCCGCAAAGCAGGTAAAAGAAAACAAATCGAACCTTCCCGAGAGCATCTTCGACGTTATCCCCGAAAACTGCCAGAAACCACATGTTTCCGAGTAAATGGAACCAACCTCCATGCATGAACATGGACGTCAGTAATGCCCACCAGTTTGGGTCCCCATCGAGTGTGACTGTTCGACCTCCTCCGAGATTGACGGTCGTTCCGGGATCGATATTACCGAGAATCTCCCCGGGTATCAATCCAAAGTTCCATATTGAATTGGTGAGAGCTGGACCGAATCCCGCGCCTTGTACGAACACCCATATCGCCGCATTCAGGCCTATCAGAACGAATGTGACAACCGAGGTATGAACAGTAGGGTTTTCATCGCGAATAGGAAACATGCGTCGTCCTGTTTCGAAACTTCCGGGGCTTGTTTGTAGATATCAAAATACCTGCCTAAGCACTAAATGGCAAGAATAGAGAATTCTGGTATAAAAGGTGTCGCTGCCTATGTTTTGTTATGCGCCACCCATTGAAACGCATAAACCACGATACGTATCTTAGAAACGGATTCGAAGCTGGAAGACACATTCCACGTAACCGCACGACCCGACCCTGCTTCCCGTATCCATCCATTTCTAAAGTCATCGGCCTTGAAATTACCCGTATTCGCGGGGAAGCGACCTGCTGACCCGGCAAGTTAAACGATTAAGTGGCATAAAGGGGGAAAGCTATGCCTCAAATATCAAAGATGAGCATGATTCCGACGACGCAGCAAAGAAAGATGTTCTTCTCGGCAGCGGTTCTGGTTTGCCTGGTAAGCCTCAGCGCTGCCGGGGCAAATCGGTACGTCCGACCCGGTGGGGCACGCTACGGCTCAGGTAATGGCGGCGACTGGGCCAATGCCTTTTCCGGATTCGCCAGTATTTCCTGGTCATCGGTTCATCCCGGTGACACCATTTTTATTGCAGGCGGCCGTTACACCGACCATCTAAGGATTCGGGCTTCGGGAACCCCGGCAGCACGAGTAGTTGTACGGCGAGCGACATCACAACGCCATGGTACCGGCACCGGCTGGTCTTCTTCATTTGATTCGCAGGTTCGCCTTGATGGAACCGGGATCAGCATGGCCAATGATTACGTGGTCATCGATGGCGCGGTGAAGGACGGGATAAAAATTCGTCGATACGGAACCGGTCGTCAGGACAAAGGTGTGGAGTTCGTTGGCGAATGTAACTACGTAACCATTCGCTACCTTGAGATCGAGGGTCCCGGGTATCCCACTGCTGCCGACGGACGCGGCATTGACCTCACTCCGTACCCCGGAACCAGTGATTCCATAACCGTTGAGCATTGCCGAATCTATAACTTCCCGAACGGGGTTTACCTGCTTAACTGCCGTGAAGTACTCATTCAGTATTGCGAAATTTCAGATATGAGCTGCACCGGATCGGTCCACGAAAACGGGGTGTACTCCGACAACAGCCATTACGTGACCTATCGGTACAACAAAATGTGGAATGCGGCAGCTGAGGGCGTTTTCCCTCGCTCGAATCAAAGTCACTGGTATGTGTACGGTAACACCTTTCGCGATGGCCTTTACGGAGTGGCGACCAAAGCCGACTACGTACATACCGATATGCATGTGTATAACAACACCTTTATTAACCTGCATTATCCGATCGGGTTCAAGAACTCCTCGGATAACGGGAGTGCCCGGAACAATATCATATACGACTGCACCGCGGTGATGTGGGGCGGCCTGAGCAGAGCGAATAACTGGATCGAGTGCTGCAATGATCCGTTCGTGGACCTTGCAAACGGTAATCTCCAGCTACGTGAAGGGGCTGCACCGGTTAATGCTGGTGTATCGTTGTCTTCGGAATACAGCCACGACATGTATAGAAGGCGTCGAGGTGCCGATGGCGCCTGGGACATCGGAGCGCTCGAGCGGACCGACGGAACTGTGCCGGAACCATTTGAGCCAACCGAACCAACCCAACCGCAGATTCAGGAATTGGTCATAACCTCCACAGGGCTTCCCGAAGCGGAAATCGCGACTCAATATTCAGCGCAGCTGAGAGCCGAAGGTGGAGTTGAACCGTACGTGTGGTCGCTTCGAGAAGGGGTTCTCCCCAATGGCCTTTCGTTTTCCTCGGAGGGCACTTTCGAGGGTATTCCCACGGTGGAAGGTACCTACAGTCTGACGATTGAAGTTACCGACTCCCGGGAGACCGGAGCACATAAACCCATCGTGCTCTCGATCAGAGCAAACGAGGCTCCACGTGTGACAGGAGTCGAATTGATGGATTTCGGGACTCTCAAAGTGCTGTTTAGTGAAAATCTGGACAGCGCCACAGCGACCCGGATTTCAAACTATCGCATTGAGCCTCCGCTTGATATAGACCGGATAACAATGAACGGAACTGAAGTCCTTCTGAGAACCTCAGTGCACCATCCGCAACAGGCATACCAGCTCTGTGTCGAAAATGTAACGGAACGGGCTCCAGCAACGCAGGCAATCGCTCCTTCGTGCATTGCGTACCGAACGCCCGGGAGAATTACGTTTGAGGCCGAGAATGCCGCAGCTGTTGCTCCCTTGGCTGTCCTGGTTGATCCGGAAGCGTCCGGTGAACGGTGTCTGGGAAGCTCTATCTCCGAAGACGGTCTGGCGGAGTTTACTCTAAATATCTCGAAAGCCGGTGTCTATGC
>JBEPYC010000284.1:0-5857 GCA_041641555.1 Chitinivibrionales bacterium
GAGCCAAATGCGTTAGGGATCTATGCAGTGGACCCCAGGCAATTGGTTCAAGTCCCGTTTCGCGATGGTGGAGAATAGTTAATTAATCACCCCCGTCCCCGGATCCTCCCCCCAACAGCAACGCAGCCGGGCAGGTCCGGGGAATAGGCCCCGTAGCCGTCAAAAGATTTCTCAATCACGGCCAAAAAACTTCTTCATCACTCATTTCCTTTAAGACCGGCTTGCTTCATCACGCTATTCAAAGTTCCAGGAGGCATATCCCGTCCAGTATTCATCGCTTCCAAGCCGAACCAGGAACGATTACAGTGGGCTTTTGGTGGCATGCCAATACATGACGGAACACACGTAGCGCAACTTAAGCCATTAAGGCAACAAAGGCAACTCCGTCGCGGGTTATGCAGGTAACCTAAAAATTATCAACAGAAAATATGCACTCGGACTCAGATTTTCTGGTCAGTAGAAAGAGATGTCAGCGCAGGATTCTGCAGCTCCACTCCGGCGTTGAAGTGATGGATACGAAAAATCGCTGTCGATAAACCTCCTCGCGGTGAATTCCTACGCCGTTGAGACCCCGCACTGTCACGCTGTCAACAGACATCGAAGCTGGTGGATTACTAAGGCAGCAAAGCCCTATGGCGACACGACGATCAGGCCTGGAACCACATCGAAATGTTTGTCGTAGGTCACAAGGCGAGAGCCGGTTTCAAGTGCAACGGCGGCGATCCAGATGTCGTTGGTTGGAATGGGGGTTCCATTCTCCCGAAGAATCTTGACCAGCGCACCATATCTATCGGCAACGTTGTGATCGATTTCGACTATGTTCACATCGGGTTCATCAAGGAAACGGACCAATTCCTTTACATTCTGCTCATGCCGACTGCCAATCCGGAATCCCGCGTAGAGTTCTCCCAGAGCAACCGCGGAGATCCAGATGCATTCCGCCGTTTCCAGTAAGCTCAGAAGGGATTCGCTCCCCTTTCCGAGATTTGCGTAGGCATTTGTGTCCAGAGATATCCGCACTACCGCCACACTTCTTCATCGATAGATTCGAATACTTCGATACTGCGTTCGAACTCCGCAACCTCATCCTGAGTCCACTGGTGCAGAATTCCCCGGATTTCCCTGCGCTTCTTCGATTTTGCCTCTTCTCCAAGCCCCACCGCCTTTTCAAGCAGTTCAATGGCAGTTTTGTTGAGGCTCTTGTGGGATTCCCTGGCGATTCGACGCAACCGTTGCTCAACGGGTTTTGGAATGGAACGAAGAGTAAGTGTATTCATGCATGACTCCATTTTGCATCTGTTTGTGACTCTATCCTAAAATATACCCTTTTTGTTTTCGGCATGGCAACTTTTCAAGCCGACCTCCAGCTACGTTGGGAATGCTGCCGATGAGAGTATAAGTCTTTCTAAAGGGATGCCTAAGCATTGATACCGATGGTTCTTCTCCGGCCATGATGTTCAGAATACATACAGGGAGACAAATCATTCGATGAGATCTTGAAAGAAGCCGCACAAGGGAGACGAGTCCCATACACAACATTTGAAATTGAATCTTTCCCAATGGCACGGATGATGCTTTTATCCGGTTTTGAGGCAACAAAGGCAACTCCGTCCCGCGTTATGCAGTTAATTGATCATCCCCGTCCGCGAAATCATGCATGGTTACAGCAACTCGCTCAGTTGCTCAACGGTAAGGCGGGCCTGTTTGAGAATGTGTGAAAGTGTAGAGCGCTTGATCGGCCGGTGGGCCGGCACGGTTAGTTTCAGTGTTTCATTGCGTAAGGGCTTCTGAAGTCGAATGTGACTGCCCTTCTGCCGTATTACGATCCACCCATCTCTTCTCAACGCTCGAATGAGCTTGTCGAAATTCAAGCTGGGGACCTTTGTCATACAGCGATTTCCAATTCTTCAGTATCGCTGGAAAAGGTGTGATCGTCTTCCACTGGTTCCAAATAGAGTTGTATGGCTTCCTTGATATTGTTAAGGGCTTCTTCACGCGAGTCGCCCTCGCTGATGCAACCAGGCAAAGACGGGACCAATGCGGTGTAGCCACCCTCTTCACTGGGCTCAAGTATAATTCTCAACTTCATATCTATCCCTCCGTGGTGTAACAAATACTCAAAAAAAATACAATTAACCCGACTGAAGGAAACCCGGCGCTCAACACGACTGTGTCTTGAGTCGTGGCAACCACCTTAAACCAACATCGCAAGGCTGGAGAATAGTTAATGAATCACCCCCGTCCCCGTATCACTGACGTCCCCGTATCACTGACGAACCCGCTGATGCGCAGGTCCCAATCAGCTTGAGGGAGATGAAAAAGGATGAAGCACTTATTTTCCTGTAAAAACTTGAACGGGCATAGATAAAAAAAGGATATCGTTCCCTCAACCCTAAAACCTAACCGTGACCGACCTGTGGTCACAGAGGAGGAACAATACCCTATTCCTAAGAAAATACTTCCCTCGGAGCAGATGGTCAAAAAACTTCATGAGCAACTTAATCAAGGCTTGCTGGATTTGAGCAGTCTTTTGCTACAAAGCGCCTCTGCGATGGTTCAACAAAGTCTGGAACAAGAGCGAGAGGCATTTCTTAACCGCTCTTGGGCTCAACGCACACCACAGGCCTGTGGCTATGCTAACGGTTATGAAGATAAGACCGTAGCAACCGCTGAAGGACCCATGGAGTTGAGAATACCGCAGGTACGAGGAACTGATGAGCCGTTTCGCATCTTTGCGCACCGGATCACCAACCTCGAACGCCTTCTCACCCGAAATACTCCGTTGAATTCGGGTCACGGTCTCCCGCCGCAAGACTCGAGGCCGATGTGGCTCGCTAAGCCTTCATTGTGTGGGACTTCCTTGCAGTGGCAAGGGCACCCACTACCGTATGCCGGTTTTAACCGGCGTTTTCACTCCGTCCCAATTTCACTACGTCGAAAGGGGATTGAGCAAAAGTTGACACATGCCACTTATCGCAACTATCGCAACTCCGTTCCGACTGCCTTGTTCAGAATGCGGAAAGGGCCGGTTCCGGGCCCTTTAAATCCCACAGGAAAATGCCTTCCATTACCACCCCGGATCTCTTTTCCATCGTCCCTTGCCCCTCAAGGGGCATAAGGTCGGAGTCGCTTTTCGCAGACACGTTTATCACGCGCACAATGCCCTGGCTGCTTGCGGGCAGCCCCCAGGTAGAGACGAGGCACGGTTGCCGAGTGGCTCGACCCTTGGGTCGGGTTGTATCGAGGCAAACCGGGCAGCCCTGTCGGATTCTGTTAATAGGTGGGCGGGTGGAGTGAATGAGCTTGACGCAAGCTATTACGCGCAAGAAACACAACCCCGTCCCGATTTTCGCGTTCTCCGTCCCGGATAACGCGTCCCGGTTTCCTGTTATTAATCATGGCAACCAGGGCAAATTCGTATTGCTCATGCTCAGATCAAACCATGGTACAACTTTGATATTCCGGCGCGTCTGCCGTTCAGAACCCCCGTACACCAATGATTGCGAAACCAGGGCTTCAGGGGCGATTTCCTCGAATGAGCTTAGTCCTTTGAGCAAACTGCTGTTCATCGTTTCGGAGGACTTGATTTCTACAGCATGAATTTTTCCAGCTTGCTCCGTGAGCAGATCTACTTCGTGCCCGTTGCTGTCTCGCCAGTAGTAATACAGCCGCTCGCCCTCCAGCGCGTATGAGGTTTTCATCATATCGACAATGACCAGGTTCTCGAAAAGGTTACCACGAAGATAATGCGTTGCCAGTTCCTGAGACGATCTGATCCCAAGAAGGTTGCACGCAAGACCAGTATCGTAGAAATAGAGCTTGGGCGATTTCACAACCCGCTTACCCAGGTTCTTGTGGTAGGGCCTGAGCCTGAAGGCCACGAAGGTTGTTTCAAGAATGCCAATCCATGATTTGACTGTTTTTTCGTCTACCCCCACATCACTGGCCAAAGAAGCGTAATTAAGCACTTGTCCGATCCGACCTGCGCAGAGAACCAGGAATGTCTGAAATCGAGTGAGATCAAGAATGTTGCTGATGGTTCGAATGTCACGCTCGACATAGGTTTCAACGTACGATGGCATCCATTCTGCCGGAGTCAGGTTCTGGTCGTACAGACGAGGATAGATGCCTTGGTAAATCGACGATGAAAAACTCTTGGGGAGGAGCGCAGCTTGGCTCAGTTCCTGGATGCTAAAGGGAAGGAGCCTGGAGATGATCGTTCTTCCGGCCAGGCTTTGCGAGATCGACTCCATAAGCAAAATGTTTTGCGATCCGGTCAGGACAAACTGGCCACTCCGTTGGGATTCATCTGCATAGACCTGAATTTCCGATAGAAGGTCTGGTGCTTTCTGAACTTCATCGATAATGACGCCATCTGAGTACTGATTGAGAAATCCTACAGGGTCTTGCGCCGCAAATTCCCGGTTACGCAGAGACTCCAGATTAACATATTCGTGGTTGGGAAACGCCGCCCGCGCCAAGGTTGTCTTTCCTGCCTGACGCGGACCAAGAATGGTAATTATTGGGATCTTTTGGGCCAGTTCCCGCAGACGCTTTTCAAGGATTCGACTGATCATATAGTGAATATATATCATGCAAATCCGGAATCCTATTCCGGTTTTGCGTGATAAGTCCAGGTGCTACACGGATGTCTCCAAAATGATGCGGCCTTCGGAGCATTGTTTACGGAAGGCGTGTGACGCAATTATCGCAACTCCGTCCGTGTGCCACGAAAGCTTCACGGAAGATGAGGGATGTGGCCCCTCGACACTCCCGACATATGGTCGGGACACGGGCAGGTGTCAAATCCCGCCAGGCGGGACTGTACCCAAAAGGTATGGTGGTGAGCGTCAGGGAGTGGTAAGAGCAGAGAAGGTGAACGAAAGTGAACTGTTGATCAAGCGTCGAAATTGCATTGATGATGTCAAAACCAGGGTCTGGACGGGACCCTGGGAGAAACATGGCGGATACTGGCCGATCTCACGCAAAATGACCGGTGAATCTCATCCAATTTGACCGTCAAATCTCACTGAACGTGACCGGGCAATCTCAGGCATCGTGACCGGCGAATCTCACGATATATGACCGGTTTGCTCTCTCCATCAAGTAGCTCTTCAGCCGACTATCTACACCATAGGAGGGGCTGAATGGCTGGAAGGAGAGTGAAAGTGCGACTCATTCGTCAGATACTCAACTATCGACTGGGCAAAGGGGTCTCCAAAGAGGGACGGTGCTCATTTAATCAAAACACTACCCCCTGGAAGCCTCCCCAATGATCATTCCGGAAGTGAAATGCGCTTTTTGTGGGCAAGCGCCTGGCCTTCAGCAAGCATCATCGAAACAGCCGATCCACCGACACGCAGATGACGGGCGATTTCGGCAACCGGGATTCCAAGCACCCTGTACCCAAGGTAGGCAACCACCTTCCGCGCCTGGCCGGCTTCCCCCCTCGATCGTCTGGCGAGAAGAGCCGGATCAAGATTCATCCGATCCGCAACAAACAGGCTCAGCCGCTCGACGTTCCATCCCTCGCGCGCGAATCGGGCGACCTTCACTCGGCGCTGCTTGTCCTTCGCCATCATCTCTCGTTCGAATTCCTGGTCTCCTATCACCCACAATCCGGGATGCAGCCTACCACCTTCCATCCGGGTGTCGTTTTGAAATCGGCCCAGGGTATCATCATCTGGTTGATTAATGCCTTCCCACATGAACTGACGGTAGGCAGATCGCGCACTTCTCGTATCCCCGCCATAGCGCCGAAGTACCGCATCGACATCGTGGAATGGCCTTTTCCGCATCCCCATTATGGTTGCATGCCCAGTCCAGGGGGTAGACATCCAGCTCCTCAAGTGTACGA
>JBEPYC010000285.1:0-5810 GCA_041641555.1 Chitinivibrionales bacterium
TTTTCTTTTGCCAGCTCTTCGGCCTTTCTTTTCAGTATGACGGCACGTGGATCAGAAACCGTATACACCGCATGTCCCATCCCGTAGATTAAACCACTCCGATCAAAGGCTTCCTTGCGCACGATTTTGGTAAGGACATCAGCAACTTCACCTTCACTGTCCCATTTCTTGACGTTTTCCTTCACGAAATCCATCATGTTCATAACCCGGGCATTCGCACCGCCATGCTTGGGACCTTTCAGAGATCCGACTGCTGCGGAAAGTGCCGAATAGGTATCGGTACCCGAAGAGGTCACCACTCGAGTAGCGAACGTGGAATTATTACCACCACCGTGCTCCGCATGCAGAATAAAGCAGAGATCGAGGATTTCCGCTTCCAGCGGAGTAAACGACATATCAGGCCGAATAAGGCGCAGAAAGTTCTCGGCGGTACTGAGCCCCGGTTCGGGCTTGTGGATAAACAGGCTCTTGTCTTCGTAGTAATGACTTTTGGCCTGATATCCGTAGGCGCACATCGTCGGGAATCGAGCTATCATTTCAATACTCTGTCGAAGGACATTGCGAACCGAAATCTCCTCGGGATTATCATCATACGAATACGATGCAAGGATCGCGCGAGCCAGCTTATTCATGATGTTTGAGCTGGGCGCTTTGAGGACCATATTCTCGGTGAAACCATCGGGAAGTGTCCGGTTGGCATCCAGCATTTCACGGAAATAAGTCAATCGCTCTTCGGTGGGCAGTTCCCCAAATACAAGAAGATAACTCACTTCTTCAAACCCAAACCGCCGATCCGCTCTCAGCCCCTCGACAATATCCGAAACATCTATTCCTCTGTACCGCAAACGGCCTTCGACCGGTATCTTTTCACTTTCATCTATAATGTATCCATGCACATCACCAATTTCGGTGAGACCCACAAGCACACCAGTGCTATCGGCGTTTCGCAGCCCGCGTTTGACGTTATACTGCTCGTAGAGTGCCGTATTGATACTATTGCTCTCGGCTGCAATTACACTCAGATTATCGAGCAGTTTTTCTTGTGCCGAATTGCGATTATTCAACATTTTGTACCTCTTGTGTGTCTATTACGAAACTGTGTATGTCTTAGACGGGCTTGCAGGAGGATGCCGTCTGACATACGCATTCTTGCGTGGATCTACTCACTGCAACATCGTATGCGCTGCTGCAGGTCCCATTGTGCATCCGGTTTGGACCGGGTCGAGTTTTGTACCTGATGCAATGGCAGCGGCAAAACTCGGATACGATGAGGCCACAGGACCGAATGTCCGGCATCACCGTCAGGAAGGGCGCTCATGGCGCACCGAGGGCGGGGCTTTAAATAGCGTGAAGAAAATACGTTATGGAAGCATTTAGAGACAATGACCTTGCAGATTGTCCGCTTTCAGGCGATGATATCAGCAGAGTGGGTTTATTGGCTCTCCGGTGTCTTGCATTGCCAGGTAGAAAGTGGTTCGAGGCATTGCACTTCCGCGGAATCGCCGATCTGCTGACTGGTAATCCGCCCCTTGTCGTTGTAATAGAGTACCTCGATTATATTGCCTTCCCCGTCGAGAGTACGCATTTCTTTCAAAACGCTGTTTTCCGCTGACCACCTTGTGTAAATGGTCTTTTTTTCAACGGAACCATCGGGTAAGTAGTAAATCTCCCGAAGACGGAGCCAGTCCAGATAATACGTTTCCTTTTCCAGCCGGCCCTGGGAGTCAAAATCTTCCTGGAACACATTGGCGCCCCATTCAAATGACCCATTTCGGACCCGCTGCACAGTCACATCCCCGCGCACATTTCTCCGCTCAATCTGTTCACCTGTTTCATCGTAGAAATAAATCGTTGTGTCCTCCAGGCCCTCCCAGTACGATTTCGTGATATTTCCGTCGCCATCGTACTCATTCACCTGCTCGTCAACCATCCACGCGATTTCGTTGCCGCTGGAGTCATATCGTCTGTACCCGTATTGGAGGGAATCCCAGGCATTGTAGTTTTTTATTTCCTTAAGCCACCCATCTTCTGAGTAGATGTACTCTCCCCATCCTGAATACGCCAAGGGATCTTCCACGCTTCCCCCTTCGACCCAGTAGACGATACTGTCCCTGAGCCGTGCATCGTAATGATGCACGAACGACTCACCGCCAACATACCACTGCCTCTCAACAAGAAGCTCCCGGAGTTCTCTTCGTTCAGGATCCCACGACATTACTTCATAAACCGAAGAATCCACCGTATCTATGTACGTGGTATCGGCGCAGAACTCCAGGGCACCCGGGCTGCATGTTGTCGTTCTGGTCGAAGATCCGTTGTTTCCTGAGGGGCCGGTGATATCATCATCACCACACCCTGTAAGCAACGCCACCGAAAATGTTGCCACTACAACAAACTGCCCTGTTTTGCTCGAATGCATACAAATTGTCCCTTCCAGCAGAAACCCTCCGCATTATGCCCATAAACCTTCTAAAGCAACCCCTGTACCGTGAGTGGCCGTTATGCGCTCTGGACCCATACGGGCGCGCAGCAAACAGGACGGCGTGCTTCGCCCGGGAAATCCGTGTAATGGTAGACAGTACCGTCTACATTGCTTGAGGGATCACACCTTTACGTGTCTGCAGGAATTATCTCTTTTGAGGAAACCAGGGGATTAGAGTACGATAGTTTTCCTGAACGATCGGGCGTTTCATCGAACCCAGAGGTCTCTTTGGGCTACCATTGTCTTGATTTGAGGTTGCTGCGGCAGGCTCTGACCTGACCCGAACCACTCGAAACTAAAATGGTGAAACAAGGAGCGGCAACTGTCGGAAGATCCCCAAAAGAATATCGGCCTTCAAGCAAACAAGGGTGTGACTGAATTGTATCAGCCACCCTTCCCCTGTTGCATTAGTTTGGTCTTTACCCTCCGCTGCGGTGGTAACCGCGAAGGGCGCATTCTTCCGTGGACTAAACTTTGAACTGTCCCTTTTCGTAGATAACCTTTTCGTTGCCATCAGGCAGATAAGCGGTTACTTTCCGGTTGGATCCGGTTATGATGTCGGTATGCTCGACCGAGCTGTTGAATCCGAGTTCACGATACTCTTTGTCCGTCATCTCTGATGCCTTACCATCGTAAGCATCGTGATAGGCTTTTCCGAGTGCAAGATGCATGTTCCCGTAACGCCCCCCAAAATTCTCATCATAAAGAGAATCGGCCATGAATTTGGTAATCCGGGAGAATCGGCGATCAGTCAAAGAAAACTCTCCGACTTTGTCGGCATTTTTCTGCGCCACCATCGCTTCCAGGAACTTCTGATTCTTCGACGCGTTCGCTTCGACCACCTTGCCCTTTTTAAAGGTAAGCTTGATGTCCTTGATGATGTTTCCGTAACGGTACAGAGGGAGATCGAAGGTCACCGTTCCTTCGGTTCCCCGCCAGTCCGGTGAGGTGAAAATTTCGAAGCTCGGAATGTTTCTACCGCTCCCTCCCAGCCAGCGACGTTTCTCTCCAATCTTGACCCACAAGTCCGTTCCGGGTGCTTCGACGTGCACCTGTTCGATATTCAGCGAAGTCAGCCGCTTCTGAATCCGACTCACCTCCGTGAAGATCCGCTTCCACTCCGCAACTGGATCGGACTTATCAAGAAAGCACGCGCGCTGAATCTGATTCCAGTACTCTTTGAGGCTCAGCCCGGCCTGTTGCGCCAGTCCTTCAGTGCCATACAGGCATAATGTCCAGGTAAACTTGCCATGGTCTTCCTTGACGTCGAGCCAGTCCCGGAATTTGCGGGCGCTTTTGTTGGCGGCCATGATTCGTTCCGGTTCTACTTTCCCCAAATAGAGCGGATCCCGGTCGGCAAGGATACGTACCCAGTGATCGATCGAATCGGCAAGCCCTCGATAGTACTTGGTCGGGAAAAAAGTCAGCTGCTGCTGATTGGATTCGGACAGATGCAACAGTTTGAAATCATCATCAACGATGTTAATCAGTGGATACCCGCCTGCTGCCAGTACTGCTCGATACACCTCTTTGGCCAGAGACATGCCGGGTGTTTGTGCGACAATGTAGACGACTTCGTTTTTCTTGATTCCCTTGCCGCTGTTGAGGGCAAAGTTGATCAGCACATCCGCATACTTCTGGAGGGTTCTTTTGGTGGGCTCAAACATGTTGGCAGTCCCTTCTGTTCGCATTTATTTATACAGTACTGTTCCTGTCGCGCTTTGAGGCGAGAACTCCTTTTCGAGTGTCGCCGTGCCGTTCCATCCGCAAATATGGACCCGTTTCGCACCTCGTGCGATTACATCCGAAGCAGAACGCAATTTCGGTACCATTCCGCCGGTAACCACCTCTTTTTCCACAAGTTCTTGGATTTTTCCGCAGCGAATCTCGTGCAGAACCTCCGAATCCGCCATCACCCCGGCAACATCAGACACATATACCACATGATCTGCCCTGAGGGCTGCCGCGACCTCACCCGCAGCAACATCCGCATTTACGTTGAAGATCTTTCCATCGCCGCTCCGCGAAACAGGCGAAATAACCGGCACGATTCCCTTTTCACGGCACATCTCCAAAAGATCGGTATGCACCGAGGCAACTTCGCCGACAAAGCCGATATCAGCTCCGTTAACTGTCATCTTTCGCGCTTCGATGAGACCCAGGTCCACACCGCTGAATCCGGCAGCGCGCACTCCTGCTTCCAGGAAGGCGTTCACGATCCTCTTGTTGACATCACCAGAAAGAACCATCTGCACGTGTTTCATGGTATCGGCATCGGTAACGCGCATCCCCTGAACAAACGTGTACTCCTTGTTCAGAAGCCCGAGCTGTCGGCCGATATCCTTTCCTCCACCATGAACGATAACGACCCAGTAATCCAGAGACACCCGCAGTATACTCTCACCCAGCTCGGAAAGCAAACCCGGCGTATCGATTGTCGAGCCGCCAATTTTTACAACAACGGTGCCTTTTCCATCCCCCCTGCTCATCATACCAGCCCTTCCGACTCATTGAATCCATACATTATGTTAAGGTTCTGAACTGCCTGTCCGGAGGCACCCTTTACGAGGTTATCGATTGCCGATACCGCAGCGACCGGTCCGCCATCCTGTCCTCCCGTAAAGGTAATATCACAGTAATTGGTATGTGTGACATACTTTACATGAGGAAGGTCGTGGGGCTGGCGAATCCGTACGAACGTTTCCGATTCGTATGCATCGGCAACTCTTTCCAGGCATTGGCCGGCAGAAATCTTTGGAAAGAAATAAATGGTCGACAGAATGCCCCTGTTCACCGGAAGAAGATGCGGATTGAAATTGATCCGGAGCTCCTTACCTGCAGCCACAGAAAGCTCCTGATCTATTTCCGAAACATGCCGATGCGCCCGGCCGATCGAGTAAGGTGCAAAATCCTCGTAGACTTCGACAAAATGCGATGTCAGTTTGAGACTTCGCCCCGCCCCGCTCACCCCCGATTTGGAATCGGCGATAATCGTGTCTCCCATTCCCGCTGACTTATCGAACAAAAGCGGGAGCAACGGCAGAAGAATGCTGGTAGGATAACATCCCGGGTTGGCAACGATCTGTGCGCCACGTATCTGCTCACGGTAGTGTTCACAAAGCCCGTAGACCGCTTCCTGCAAGTATGAAGGACACGGGTGAGGGTTCTTATACCACTTTTCGTAGGTATGGGCATCGCGAATACGAAAATCGGCGCTCAAATCGATCACCCTGATGCCCTTTTTGATATACGGCTCCAGAAGCGATGCGGAAACCGCGTGAGGAAGACAGGCGAGGACACAATCGACTTCGATAGAAGTCGCATCCTG
>JBEPYC010000286.1:0-3604 GCA_041641555.1 Chitinivibrionales bacterium
CAGTGCCCGAATATCCTGGTCCGTGAATTGTTCGATCGCTTGTGCCGCTTCTTTCATACGTGGTCCCAGGACTCTTCCGAGAACCTTGAAATTGGCTTTGGCCGAAATGCTCACCACCGTATCTTCTGTGGCATCGAACGTGACACTTTTCACATTCAGTTCATCGCTGATCAGCGACTCCATCTCCGAAAGAAGCGTGCGCTTATGTTCATCCCGAAGCACAATGGTGACATTTCTAAGTGGCTGCCGCGTCTTGATCGTGTACTTGCTTCGAAGCGAACGCCCCATCGAAACCACCTGGCGCACCAGCTGCATCTTGGTTTCGAGTTCCGGATCGGTACGCGAAGCATCCGGGGCGGGATACCGGGCAAGGTGCACGCTCTCGGCGGCATCAGGCATCTTCCCTACTACCAGATTCCGGTAAATAGCATCGGTTAAATAGGGCAGAAACGGTGCCATCACCTTCGAAAACTCGGTCAGAACGAAGTACAATGTCTCGTAGGCATCGTTTTTGTCACTGTCGTTCTCGCTTTTCCAGAACCTGCGGCGACTCCGACGAATGTACCAGTTAGTGAGATTATCGATAAAGTCAACCAGAATCGGTACGACCCGGTACAGGTTATACTGCTCCATCTCGGCATTCACCGAAGTAATCACGTGGTTGAGAAGCGAGAGGATCCACCGATCCAGTTCGTTGGCGCTCTGAAGCGATACGTTCTCTTTCGGACGCCACCCATCGACATTTGCATAGGTCACGAAAAACGAGTAGGCATTCCAGAACGGAATCAGTACCGCTCGAGACATCTCAAGCACACCCCGTTCCGAAAACCGCAGATCTTCGGCTTTAACCGCTGGCGAGTTGATCAGAAACAGCCGCAGTGCATCGGCGCCGAGCTTGTCGAGCACATCCATGGGCGGTGCGTAATTGCGAAGCCGTTTGGAGAGCTTCTTGCCGTCTTCGGAGAGGATAATTCCATTTACCACCACATTCTTGAATGCCGGTTTTTCGAAAAGTGCCGATGCCAGCACCGTCAGGGTGTAAAACCATCCGCGGGTCTGATCGAGCCCTTCGGCAATGAAATCAGCCGGAAACAATGAATCGAACACGCCTTTTTTGTCGAAAGGAAAATGAAGCTGCGCGTACGGCATTGACCCCGATTCAAACCAGCAGTCCAGCACTTCGGGTGTCCGCTGCATCGTCTTGCCACATTCGGGACAGGGTATCACCATGCGATCCACTACGTGGGAATGCAGGTCTGCCGCGGGAATATCCGTCGATGAAACCCGTTCTGCCCAGGATTCATCCATCCCGTTATCCTTGAGGCTCTGAGCGGCCTGGGTACGAAGGCTCGTGTGAAGGTCATCAATCACTTTTTCATGCGCCGCTTTCCCCACATGCTCATCACCATTGCCTGCACGGGTATGTAAATCTTTCAAACTGCCGATCACTTCGGTATGCCCGCATTCGCAGGTCCAAACGGGAATCGGCGTTCCCCAGTAGCGGTTACGCGAGATATTCCAGTCGGGTGCGTTCTCAACCCCTTTGCCAAACCGCCCGTTCTGAAGATGATCGGGGACCCAGTGAATCTGCTGATTGTTTTCGAGCATGTTCTTTTTCAGCGGCTCGATCTTCATGAACCAGGTGGTAATCGCCTTATAGATGAGGGCGGTATCACACCGATAACAATGCGGATAGCGGTGCTGAAGAGTGGCACGTTGGACAAGCCGTCCCATTTCTTTTAGAACCTTTATTATCGCGCCATCAGCCTCGTAAACCAGCGTACCTTCGTACTCGGGCACCTCTTCGGTAAACTTCCCCTCTTCATCGACCGGGCACACAATCGGCAGCCCAAGGGCCTGCCCCACCTGATAGTCGTCTTCTCCAAATGCCGGTGCGATATGCACAATCCCGGTACCGTCTTCGGTGGAGACGAAATCGGCCATGGTCACCTGGAAAAAGTCGCTGGAGCGATCGGTGAAGTAGTCGAATAACGGCTGGTACCGAATACCTTTCAAGGCACTTCCCGGCATTTCTTCTATAAGCTCATACTCGCTTTCTTTTTTGTAGTAAGCACTCAGGCGATCCTTTGCGAGAATGAAAACGTCATCTTTGTCACGAACCTTTACGTAGGTAATATCAGGACCAACCGCAAGCGCCACATTCGATGGAAGCGTCCAAGGGGTAGTCGTCCAGACCAGAAACCTGGTCGAAGGATCATCTACCAGTGGAAAAGTGACAGTAATAGATGGCCCCTGGACATCTTTATACCCTTCGTTTACTTCAAAATTGGACAACGGTGTCGCACATCGCGGGCAGTAGGGCTGTACCCGGAAGCCCTGGTAGATCAGATCTTTGTTCCAGACCTGCTGAAATACCCACCAGATGCTTTCCATGTACTCGGGGTCCATGGTGCGATACTGATTTTCGAAATCGACCCATCGTCCCATCCGCTCCACAACCGTTTTCCACTGCGAAGTGTACCGAAGCACGATCGACCGACAGGCTTCGTTGAAAATATGCGCGCCGAGTTTCTCGATGTCGCGTTTACCGGATACCTTGAGCTCCTTTTCCATCTCGTTTTCGACCGGAAGCCCATGGCAATCCCATCCGAATCGACGCTCGACATAGTGACCACGCATGGTCCAGTACCGGGGAATGATGTCCTTGAGCGTGCCCGCTAAAAGGTGCCCATAATGGGGAAGTCCCGTGGCAAACGGAGGACCATCGTAGAACATGTACGGCGGCTTGTCCTTCGTGGCTTCGAGGCTCTTGTGGAAAACATCCTGCTCCTGCCAGAACGAAAGTATGCCGTCTTCGACTTTCGGCAGTTCAACTCTCGGGTTCACTCCCTCGAACACACCCATGATACGAATCCTTTTGGTTTGAATACTTTTTCCGGTGGGGGCACCACTCCGTGTTTCCCCCTGGCCTGGTCCGCCGATTCCGCTTCCGCGTACTCACCGTACCAGACACACCCCCTCCAGCAAGGGGCCGCGCGAGTGCCGTCCTCGGCCCGTGCCAGGTGCACGGGCGCTCCGTACGCCGGCATCGGCCCCTCGCAACGCACCCGCAGCGGTAAACCGTTTCACGGCATGGTAAACCGGCTCCCTCGCCCAAGGCAGCGTCCGCCACTGCATACCCGCAGTCCAGTCGCATATCGACGACACCTGAAACGCGATCGAGAGGGCAATCTTGAAAAATAAACGATTCTAATGAGCAGCGTTTCGATGAAACCGGATTCAGGCCTCCTGAGCCAGAAGCGCGCGGGATCGAGCATCCAGTTGTTCCACAGAGGGGATGTCGTATTTCATGCCATAGACATCGGTCAGAATGACCCGCCCTCCTCGAATCGAGCGAATATCACCCCGTTCCTTGAGATAGACGGTCCGCGCTCCGCGGTCTGTTTCAAATTCCCACGTGGTGACACCATGGTTTGATTCCACTGAATTGATTGCCAGAATTGTGGCGGCAAACAGCCGCTTGGAAAGCTCTTCCTCAACGATAGCACGCGATGCTTCATCGAGTTCTTCGAGGCGCTCGATACACCCGAGTTCGTTTCCATCGGAATCACGCACGATACTGCAACGAAGTGGGTTTGACAGG
>JBEPYC010000286.1:3614-5796 GCA_041641555.1 Chitinivibrionales bacterium
TCCGCCGTGCTGCCATCGGAAAACCGCAACGAAATACGATCGAAGGAATTCCGGGAGAGGGTAAACCCCGCAAGTTTCTTATATTCCTGCAGCTCCACTATCACCCCCCTATCGCGACAATTTCGTTGTTTCTGGTCTGAATATCGACCAGGCGCTTGAATACACCATTTTCCATTCCTAAAAGCTCCTCGTGTGAACCCGACTCGACCAGCCTTCCTTCTTCCAATACGATAAGACGGTCAGCGTTGCGAAGTGTGGAAAACCGATGAGCGATGGCAAACGTTGTACGTCCCTTTACCAGCCTGGCGATCGCCTCCTGAATAGCCGCTTCGGTTTCGGTATCGACCGATGAGGTCGCTTCGTCAAGAATCAGTATTTTCGGATCCTTGAGAATTGCCCGGGCAATAGAGATTCGCTGACGTTCGCCGCCGGAAAGGCGATGCCCACGCTCTCCTACCAGCGTATCGTAGGCATCGGGAGAACGCATGATAAACCCATGGGCATTGGCCGCCATCGAGGCCCTGATGATATCTTCCGGCGAGGCATCCGGCCGACCATAGGCAATGTTTTCGGCAATGGTACCATGAAACAGAAACGGCTCCTGGAGCACCATCCCGATAACGGCATGCAACCTGGGTGAGCTGTATTCCCGTATATCGACACCATCGATTCGAACAGCCCCGGCATTTACATCGTAGAAGCGGGTCAGAAGATTGATCGCCGTGCTTTTTCCTGCCCCGCTGGGCCCCACCAGACCGATCATCTCACCGGCGCTCACCCGGAAACTGACATCATCGAGAACCGCCTCGTTTTCTTCATACCCAAATGTCACGTGATCGAACTCGACATCTCCCCTGATCACCGATGGTGCCTGGTCATGCTTTGGCTCGAGAACGGTAGGGGTGGTGTCGAGGATATCGAATACCCGCTGGGCCGAAGTCAAAGCCCGCTGGGATCGAAAACTGAATCGGATGACATTGCCGAGAGGACCATAAAACCGCCACATGTAGGAGATAAACGCAATCAGCGTTCCCAGCGTCACAGCATCGCCTTTGATCACCCGGGTGCCACCGTAGGCCCATACCATGATAATGCCCAGGGATATCAATCCATGTATTGTCGGGTGAAACACCGCAAAGGATCGGGCAGCACGAACATGGGCATTCATGTACCGCTCACTGTAATCGCTGAAACGTTGGTTTTCGTATGTTTCCCTGGCAAAGGCCTTTACCACGCGCACCCCGGGTATAACATTGGAGAGATGAGCTGCCATGCGGGAGCGTTTGCGCGATGCGACATGCCAGATTTTTCGAATGCGCGGGATGGCCATTCGGGAAAAGATCACGACCAGCGGAGCAGGCAGTAATGCCATGAGCGCAAGGTGCCAGTTCATAGTGAGCATAATGGTGATTATCACCAGCAGAACCATCACGTCGCGCACGAAGTCCTGGAATCCTTCGGAGAGAAACCGCTGGAGATTGTTGGTATCGGAGCTTACACGGTCCATTATCCAACCGGTCTGTCGCTGGTCGTAGAAATCCATGGAAAGCAACTGGACGTGTGAGAACACATTCAGACGTAAATCATGTGTAATCCGCTCACCCAGCCAGCCCAGCAGATAGGTCCTGAACCCGGAAAACAGCGCACTGAACAGATGAATCGCGCCAATTGCCGCGACAATCCAGGCCAGAAGTCGAAGGTTTGCCGAGGGAATGACGTTGTCGATCAAAAGCTTGGTCAATACCGGCTGCATCATCTCCACACCCGTTATCACAAGCATCAGGGCAAATCCCCCGATCATCGGCCACCGGTATGGCTTTGATAACCCCAGAAGCCGGGCGAGTAAGGCTGTCCGGTCCATGCACTTCGGGCAGACGCCAAGTTTGCGGGGAATCGGCATCCCGCAGGTTTCACAAACCGGTGCGTCGGCCGAAAAACCCGGCATTGGTTTTTGTTCCCGGTCGCGGGATGCATCGCCGGGAGCATCCGGATCACCTTTAAGCAGAGGGCGAGTCCGCCCGAGTGCTTCTTCGAAATGTGCCAAACGGGCTCGCGTGTAAAACGCCACGGTTTTTGCCTCGTGCCTGGTGAGTACGTCCAGGCGGCAGCATCCCGGAAGGTCCGTGCGGTGAAACGCGGTTATCTTATCGAGAGGGATATCCAGGTGTACATCGGAGCCTTC
>JBEPYC010000287.1:0-5785 GCA_041641555.1 Chitinivibrionales bacterium
GGGAACATCTGGAGCCGATATGACAAAAAATTACGCATCCGCCCGGCTGTTTCTCCCTATTTTACAGGTTGGGTCCTGTGCTCGTAATTTGCGCCAGGGTAATTTCGGCCACCACACAACATGCATCGATATGCATTTCGGGTAGTTCAATGAACAGCAGACTTTTGATTCGGGGTACCTGCCTGGTTGCTGCAACACTGGCAACTGGATTTCTCGGCAGCTGTGCAGGATCAGCCAAATACAATGGCATGGTCGAAGACCACCGGAAGCTTCAGCGCGAGCATAAACAGCTGCGAGAATCACTCACCCGTGAAAACCGGGTGCTTTTCGAAGAAAACGCGGAACTCGAGACGCAAAATGCCCTCCTTTCGGACGGTGTTGCCACGCTGAAATCAGAGCTGAGTTCCACAACTCAACAGGTGAAGTCTCTTCGTGACAGCCTTGATCGCTCGATCCTCTCGTGCACTGAAAAAATCAATGCTCTCAAGGAACAAAGCCGTTCCGCGATTTCTTCGGTGAGACAGGGGCTGGTGCACCGCATCGACTCCCTCTCAAAAACAACCGACTCTCTGTTCAGAGTCAACCGGATGCAGCAGAAGCGTTGCGCCGCCCGCACGGAGGAACTTCATGATTCCCTGGTAATCGCGACTACGACCTGCGAAAAAGAAGTGTACGCACTGGAGAAACTAAAATCCGAACTCTTTGCGCAGCTTCGGGAACAGGAGCGTACGATACAAAAGCTCCGCACGCCCGATACTCATCGAGACTCAAGTACCTCACTTCAGAACAACACCGAGCCACTCCCTCGCTCAGATGACCCGAGGTAGAGCGTGCGCTGTCTCTGTTTTTTTCGAGGAACCAAGCCGATTTCGCCTCTCCGATATCTTGTCGTAGCTGGGGCCATTCTGATTCTAATCACTGCCCTTCCCCTTGGTGCCCAGACAGGTGTACGGATTTACATGACCTGGAATATCAAGGGTCAGGTAGATTATTCCCTGTCCGACACCACCAGAGACGGTAACCTTCCGCGATTCGCTTCGCTCTACTCTCTGTATTCAAAAGACACCGGCGCCATTCTTCTGGACATGGGAAATACCTATTTTCCGGCAACACTTTCCCGGTTCAGCTACGGGAGTGTCATGAATGAAATGATGAATTCGATGGGGTACGACCTGAAGAGGCTGACCACCCGCGATTTTCTTCTCGGATACTCCACGTTGGAGAACCTCGGCTCGAAATCACTGTACCCCATGATTTCTACTAACATGGCCATGAGGGATTCCTCCGAGGGGGTATTTACGCCCCGATACGAAACGCGGAGTGAAGGAAAGACGCTGGTCTTTTTTGCTCTGGAGAACAGAGATCCCACCGGCTCGCCGTACGGAGACGAACACGTCGAGATACGAAACGAGATCGAGACTATCAGAGAACAGCTCAATGCCGTTGAAAAGACCGATTCGGTTATCACACTCTGTCTCTGCGACAACTCGCTACTCGAAACAAGCCCGGAGCTTCTTTCTCTACCTCTTGACTACATCATCTGCGGCATGCCGGAGGCCTCTCCAAATAAGGGACAGCGGATTCGGGTCTCCATGAGCACTGGCCTGCAGGTTTTGTATGTCCCACGGTTTACCGAAGGCATAGGGGTGCTCCACATCGACTCTCTTCGCGGGGACCATTCCCACAAGGGCGCCTACTTTACACCATCACTGGATACGGTTCAGCCCGACACCGGTTTTCTTGAAACGGCAGTTTCGTTGATTAACCGGTGGGAGCGTATTTACAGAGACGAATTAAACGACACTGTCGCCATTATGGACTCCACCATCAAAGCCAAACAGAAAGAGGTAGTCGGCAACCTCCTGAGGGAATGGGCGCATACGGAGCTTGCCTGTTTCGAGCAGTCGCTTGTGACCGATGCAGTTTTGCCGGACACGATCACGGTCAGGGATCTGGATCGATTGCTGGCTACCGCCCCCGATCTATTAAGGATAAAGCTCTCCGGCAACGCTCTCAAAAAGGCATCTCGACAGAAGGAGCTTTTCTGGGCCGGCGTAGAAAAAGGCAAAGTTGGCCGAAGAAGCATAGCCGGGGACGAAACCTATTCGGTGGTGATTACCGAATATGCCTGGGAGGTCCTCAAGGAAGGGATTGGCGATCGGGCCCGTTCTGTCCGGCCGCACTATACAATGGCCTCTGTGCTCAAAGCTCTTCGGCATCAGCTCGCTGCACGGAATAACCGGGATTACTCGTTCAACCGTCTCGAGCGCAGATGGCGGCTTACCGGAAGTCCTGAGGCGGCGTTTTCCCGGCGCGATGTCAATGTCGGAAACCCGGACAGCATCCGGTCTGTTTCAGGGGCAAACGATGAACCGTTTTCAGCCTGGGATATGAAACTCAAGCTGACCCTCTCGACCTACAATCCATGGAACCACATCTCCCTGACTTCGGTTTTTTCCTATGCCTCAGCCAACGAACAGGTGGGTAATAATCAGATGGACTATATGCTCGATTACCGATTCGAGCCATCGTTCAAGGTAAGTCCCTATCTTTCGACACGGTATCAAAGCTACCTCATTCCGGAGCAGGACCGGGAAAGCCCGGTTCGAACTGTCGCCACCGCGGGTGCATCGGCTCAGATTGGAACCTGGTCTATCAAGGTAGGTGCCGGAACCCAGAAGAGTATACAAGCAAACCGGGAAAACCCATTTACCCCATTCCTTGATCTTTTTTCCGACACGACCGAGAAATGGAATCCCACACTCGAGCTTCGTGTATCAGGATCGGCCGACCTGGGCAAATACTTTCAACGCTGGAACCCGGATGTGTTCGACAACCGGAAACTCGAGTTCCGCGTCGACTGGGAAAACTACGTCAGCAGGTACAAAGAATCCGCAAAGGGCGAAACCAAACTTTCATTCGACCTTTTCACCGAGCTCCTTCCCGCCGTTGCCCTGAAAACCGGGGTAGACAACATCTTTGTGTACCTTTTCGAGCAGAACAACTACTTGTACAATATCGAGCCATCACTCTCACTAACCGGGACTTATCTGTTCTCGACGGCATTTTGAGATAGCCGCCTGAATAATCCAGGTAATCTACTATTGACTTAGCCGGGAAAACCAACTATTTTAAGAAATTCTGTTTGAGCGAGAGTAGCTCAGTTGGTAGAGCCCCACCTTGCCAAGGTGGTTGTCGCGAGTTCGAATCTCGTCTCTCGCTCCATTCTTTCTCAACGCCCGGTACTTTTTTCTTCCCCATCTTTAAGTACTTTGAGGGCGGCATAGCCAAGTGGTAAGGCAGAGGTCTGCAAAACCTTTATTCTCCAGTTCGAATCTGGATGCCGCCTCCATTCTTTCCCGCCAGCTTCAGCAACCTGTTTTTGATAACTTCATGACGTGTTCAGGTCAGCAAGCATTGCTTTAGCCGAAATGAACCAGTACTGTTCAGCTCTGGTAAGCGCCACTGCCAGTGGCAAACCGATATGCGGGTGAACCATCCCTCACAAGCCAGACCCTCGTGTCTTATCACTTCCTGCTCCGACAGGTCCGCTCCCGGGAAATGATCCACGAAAACCACCTTTGCCCGCACGGATAATGCCTAAACCTTCTTTTTTGTCGTTTTCCGCTTGGCACTCTTCTTTTTTGCGGTTGTCTTTTTCTTCACCGGTACTTTCCTGTCCCGCTCCTTGAGAATGCGCGCCAGTTGTTGGATCGTAGGGTGGTTCCACTTGAGGTTTTTCAGAGCACGATTGACTTTTTTCATATCGAAGGCCTGAGGATCAAACGGTCCTCCCATCCATTCGAGCATGGCATCATGGTCATCATCGTCCGGGTTCTGTAGGCTGTACAGAAAATCGACATATCCCATCGGTCCACCGATATCTTCAGGCGGACACGCAAGCTCCCCTTCGACACATTCGGCGAACCCGGTAAGACTGCCGTCATCAGCAAGAATGTCTTCAACCGTGATCAGATGTACCCAGGAATCCCCGAAATCGTACTCGTACCTGAATTCTGCCCCCTTTCCATCCACAATCGAGGATAGCAGTTCATCGGTTTCGGCATGGGCATAATGAACAGGATCGATAAGGTCTTCATTCAGGTTGAATTCCGGGTCGGAAAAAATGGTCTCACCCACTATGAACTGATGCAGATGACTGTTGGTCCAACCCATAGCAACCTGCAGAATGGCATGAAGCAAATCAAGGTGTACCCCGTTTCGCACCAGCAGCACACGATTGATCGCCGGCTCCAGCCCTATCAATTCTACCCGAAGGCGGTAAACCTCGCCTACGGTAATCCTCTCTGTTCCCGGAAAAGGGATGATTTTCGCGGTCATGACCGTACCCTGCCTTTTCTTACTATGATTGTTACTGGCCGTGGGTTGAAGATACAAAAAAGCGAGCTGAAGCGTATCGTTCTTATTATTTTGATTTTCATCACAGCATGGTCACCCCTATAGTTTTGCCGAGTTTTCTCGTGCGTGGCACAAGGAGGTCCTATGGTCGGGAAATCTGAACGAATCGAAATAGTTACTGGAGACATTACTACACTGGAAGTCGATGCAATCGTGAATGCCGCCAACTCAAGTCTTTTGGGCGGAGGGGGAGTCGATGGAGCGATTCATCGTGCGGCAGGACCAGAGCTTCTGGATGAATGCAAAACCATTGGCGGCTGCCCTACCGGCGAGGCACGGATAACCCGAGGGTACAGTCTCCCGGCTCGTTATGTCATTCACACGGTGGGGCCTGTGTGGCACGGTGGAACACACAAAGAGGATGAACAGCTGGCCGAATGCTACCAGAACTCCCTTCGCCTTGCTGCCCAAAACGACATCAAGTCCGTTGCCTTTCCCTCGATCAGTACTGGGGCGTACCGTTTTCCAATCGATCGGGCAACCGGGATTGCCGTGACGGAAGTAAAAAAGTTTCTCGAAGAAAACAGTCTGCCCTCGAAAGTTGTCTTCGTCTGTTTCAATGAGAAAGTTCGTGAAGCCTGCGAACAGGCGCTCCAAAGCTAACGGCCTGAACTCCTACACCTTGAAATCGTGCAAAGGGATCTCTTCGGGCAGGTTTTCCCTGTCTTGATCAAGAATCTCGTGAGGAACCCAGCGGATTGTCAGGCTGTTCCGGTGAATCGAAGAAAGTGCCCGGATTACGTGAGAATACCAGGGCTCCGTGGTTGCGATCAGGAGCAAATCCACCCGTTCCCGACCAAGTACATCACGGATATGCCCGATGGTACCCAGTATGGGGTAGCCTTTAAAGTGCCCCGGGGGGGGCTCATCGGTTGGCCAGATGATCCCTTGAATCCGTGCCGAACTATCCGTTTCCACGTTCTCGATAAGAGACTCGGTCACTTCCCCGTTACCAAGCACAATCACCCGTCCGGTCGAGAATATCCGTCGCCTCAGTCTTTTGGCCGTACTTGGCAGTATCTCCCGCCAGGAAACCAGCAGCAGCGTCGTCACGATCGAAGAAGCTCCAAGGGCCAGCCGGGAAAAGGCAACCGATCGGATGAAATAGACGCAGGTCATGAAAATTAGCGAAGCAGCAAAACCCGAAGCCAGCATGTTGCGGGTCGAATACCGCTCCTTTGAATAGATTCCCCGATAAGCAAGCACCCATAAAAAACAGGCTGAAGCCAGGGAATGCAGCCCGGCAATTGTTACCAGGTCTTTGGATGCATAAGGGTCCTGGAGTGGACTGAAGTGGAATCGAATCACCAGGCCGCCCCACAGAATGCCATTCACAATTATCAAATCGATCAAGCTTGCAGTCAGG